>CAYWLF010000254.1:0-4046 GCA_964458875.1 uncultured Gemmatimonadota bacterium | reverse complement strand
GGCGTCGCCCCCGCCGATCACGTTGCCCGCGCGCGCCGTGGCCACCGGCGCACCCGCCTCGAGGAAGCTGCGTCCATACGCCTGGACCGCGATCTCCTGACATGCCTTGGAGGCGCTGTACGGATCGTGCCCACCCAGGGAATCGGTCTCGCGGTATCCCCAGATGAAACCCTGGTTCTCGTAGCACTTGTCCGTGGTCACACAGACGGCTGCCTTCACACAATCGGTCGTGCGAATCGCCTCGAGGACGTTGACGGTTCCCGTCGAATTGATGTGAAAGGTGTCCATGGGGTTCTGGTAACCCTCCAGGACGAGTGTCTGTGCCGCGAGATGGAACACGACCTGTGGCCGGTGCTCGTCGATCACCGATCGGAGCCGCTCGAAGTTGCGAACGTCGGCCCGGATGTCCGTGAGGTGCTCGCCGAGCCGTGAGTCGAGGAAGTTGCTCGGATCGGTGGGCGGTTCGAGACTGTACCCGACTACATCGGCCCCCAGTTCACGAAGCCAGATACTGAGCCAGGAACCCTTGAATCCGGTGTGCCCGGTAACGAGAACCTTCGCCCCGTCGAACACACCGTCGAAGCTGCTCTTCATGAGATGTCTCTCCCCGTCTCCGGATCCCTGCCTCCACCCGTTGGCACCGCGTACTCCCGGACCGCGCGGGCCAGCTCGTCTGGGGTGCCGATATCGATGTATCCGCCCTCATCGAACACGACGGTCTCGTGCGACAGGCCCTCCTGGATGGCGGCCCACAGAACGTCGCCGGGATACAGCTCACGATCGTGCCACAGCCCATGATTCACTTCGATCTCAGCCTCTGCGGCCGACACGAAGGCATGCAGGAACTCCGTGAAGTTCGGTCCCCAGACGGCCAGCATCCAGGTGTACTTCAGTCGAGAGTCCGCTTGTTTGATGTGCAGTCCAACGATGTTCCCCTGGGCGTCAAGCTCGAGGAGGTCTTCCTTCTCCGGTCGACGCGTAGGAACTACCCCGATCACGATCTCCGCGCCTCCCGCCCTGCGCCTGTCCACCAGCACCTCGAGCGCGTCCTCCGGCCAGTACAGGATGTCGGGAAACCCGAAGGCGACGGTCGAGTCCTTGATGAAGGGATAGGCGTCGTCCACCGAGAACGGCACGCCGTGGGGTCGTCGCATCATGAGATACGCCAGGTCGAGGTCGACGAGATCCCCTCCGCCGAAATACGTGGGAATGTCCCATTTCCCTTCCCGGAGAACGATGAACGCCTTCCGCACGCCGGCGCCGGCCATCCGCTCGAGCAGGTATTGAGCGGCAGGCTTAGGACGCAGGTCGGCGTCCAGTCCGCGGAAGCCTATCGGAAACAGCTCCTTGCTGCAGGGCAGTGGCGCCACTCGATCGGCCGTGCCGGCGGCGGGGATCAGGCCGATCAGAGGAGGAGAGCCCGTGTCCGAATCACCCATCAGCCCTCCGTCCCGACCGGCCTAAGAACCGCGGTCCCATATGCGCCATGGAGCGTCGCCGTCGGCCCACAAAGCCTCGAGCATCCGTTTCTCCCTGAGCGTATCCATGCACGACCAGAAGCCGTCGTGCCGGTACCCCATCATCTGATCTTCCGACACCAATCGCTCGACCGGATCCCGTTCCCAGATCGTTTCGTCGCCTGATATGTAGTCGACGACGTCCGTGTGCAGGACGAAGAAGCCGCCGCTGATCCAGCCCTCTGCGGCATCGGGCTTCTCGTGGAAGTTAGCGATGTGCTTCCCGTCGAAGGCCAACCGACCGAATCGGGACGGGAAGCGCACCGCGGTGACCGTGGCCAGTTTCCCGTGGGACTTGTGGTACTCCACCAGCCGATCGAGGTCGATGTCCGCCACACCGTCGCCGTAGGTGAAGTGGAAGATCTCGCCGTCGTCGAGCCATTTGCGGAGCCGCCTGAGCCGCCCTCCGGTCTGGGTGCTGAGACCGGTTTCCACCAGGTGCACCTTCCATTTGGCCTGATTCCCGTCGTGGATGGTCGTCGTCCCCGAGGCCAGGTCCACCGTGATGTCGTTGTTGAAGGCGTAGTAGTTGAGGAAGTACTCCTTGATCACTTCGCCCTTGTAGCCCAGGGCGATGATGAACTCATCCACTCCCCACGCGGAGTAGATGTTCATAATATGCCACAGGATAGGCTTGCCTCCGACCTCCACCATCGGCTTCGGACGCAGGTCGGTCTCCTCCGAAAGGCGGGTGCCGAACCCCCCCGCCAGAATCACTGCCTTCATCGGAGCTTCCTTTCCGATCTTCGGATCTGTATCGGTTTGGCGGAACAAGTCACACGAAGTTGAGTGTGGTCCACGCCCTGCTCAGCCGATCTTCCGGTGAAGCCTCGGCTCACCCGAGTCGAGAGAGTCCGAGTCCTCCGACCGGCCCGATGCACGTTCGCGCCACAGATCGCCGATGATCTCCGCCACACGACGATTCCCCGTCGGGCTCCAGTGAAAGTCATGCTTGAGATAATCGGATGAATCCAGATGCTCTTGCAGGGCGGTGAATGGCACGCCCACCCGGAGACACGTGTCCCTGAGCCTTCGGTCGGGCAGTCCCCTGTCGAAGTCCGTCGTGGGGCTGGCCTTCTCGAGGGCCCGCGCCAATGCCAGCTCCGCGACGGGAGATAGATCGGGTATCGACATCACGGTGAGCTCAGCCCCGGCCTCACGACACACCTCAGCCCCGCGGCGGATCAAGAACTCGCATGCCTGGAAGGACCGGGTCGACTGGTGTGTCGAGCTGCAGATCTCGACAAAGGTATCCATGTCGCCTTCGCGCGCGTTGATCGTCCACCGGGACGGATCGACGTGATCGGTGACGATCTCCCACTCGCCCGATTCGCGGTTCGAGCGAGCGAACGGCGAACGATAGTGCAGCAAGGCAGGGTGTAGATTGTCAACGAGATCGTTGCCGTGATATACGAACCACACGACGAGCTTCCCGCGAAGCCCGGGAGCAAGACGCTCCATCCACAAGACCGAGTGAACCATGCTATAGGCGGGCGAGCCGATCGCCTTGATGCGAAGGTCGGGGTAGCGGTGCGCGAAGAAGTCCGAATCATCGACCCCGCATCCGAACGCGTACGAATCTCCGAACACCACCACCTCTGAGTCGGCAAGCGGAGTGTCTCCACGCCAGCCGTCGGGACCCGTCGTGACGTGATACGCGTCTCCGTTGAAGTCACGTACATGTACATCCAGATCCGGCTTGGGCACCCACCCCACCTGTGGGGCAAATCCGATGACGTCCTCCCACTCGACCAGGTGCGGCTCGAAGAAGCGGCGCACGCTCGACGCAAGCAGGCCCACGAGTGCGAACGGAAGCAGGAGGAGGATTGCGGGTAGAGCCAGGACCATGCCCAGCAGACCGGCAATTCCACCCAGGGGAACGCGGACGATATCCAGTAGTTTCATTTTTGCCAGTTCGCCGTCAGTAGAGTGTGTAGACATTGCCGCCGAGACTTCCCTTGGTCTCCCCTTCCACGAACTTCAACAACGAGAGAATGGGGACCAGGCTCCACGTCCAGGCGTTGCCCGAGCGCCAGGCCCAGGCCACCAGCCTGCGGAACCACGCCGTCGCTCGCTCGTCCCGGCCAATCAACGGGCGCTCAGCGCGCTCGGCTTTGCTCGATGAGGCCCGGTCGATCCAACCCGAGCCGCCGAGGACCGTTTGGTGCGCCGGGATACGGGCGCCCGGCAAACCGACGATCCACAGCATGAGGAACGCGACGCCTGAGAGCCACAGGCGGGCCGCCCTTCTGGCCGTCCGGGACAAACGACTCCACACCGCCTGCGGTCTCAAAGCAAGCGCCGGAAACGGAATCCCCAGCAAGAAAGACCCGGAGAAGATCGCGACCCCCGCAGCCGCGGCGTACGGGACCCGGAACGCCCACAGCGCCGCGGCGACGAGCAGAGCCAGGCAGACACTCAGCGCGAACCAGAAGCTCTTGAGCTCGGGACGCGTCGGGACATGCAGTGGTGTCATAGGGTGCCCTCCATCAGTCAAGCCCGAACTGGGCGCGGTACGTTTCGACATCC
>CAYWLF010000253.1:0-4058 GCA_964458875.1 uncultured Gemmatimonadota bacterium | reverse complement strand
GTAGTTCTCGGAGTGGATGCCGAACGCGTCGAACCCGATCGGCTCGAAGACGTCCTTACCTTGCAGACGCTGGAAACGGGCGTGGAAATCGGCGCCCGTGAAAGCGTACAGGTTCCCGACGTGCAGCCCCTCGGCCGAGGGATATGGGAACATCATCAGGTTGAAGAACGGATTCGGAGCCCCATCCATGTCGGGCTCGTTGATTTCGCGGGCTGCCCAGAAGGCCTGCCACTTCTTTTCCACCGTCGTCGGATCGTACATATCTCACTGCCGGCGCTATCCGGCCTGTCGAATCTACGAGGGCTACCGCGCGTTCCGGATTAGAGGCCGGCGGCGTTAGAAAGCCAAGCGGGGGATTATGGGACGGCCCTCTCCCGGTCACAAGTTGGAGAGATCCGCGGCTGCGTCTTGCTCCAACCCGACCTCGTCCCTAGCGTAGGCTCACATATGAAACAAACGATCGAATTCGACGGTTGGCTCAGCCCCGACGTGGCCCTCGTGCTGCTCGAATCGCTGCGTGACGTGGACACGCCTCCAGAGGTTCTCGAAGACGAGGCCTTCCACATCTCCCTGCCACGGCGCCTGGGCCTGAGTGACGTCATCGACGGGCAGATGCGGCGCTACGCCGACATGAGCAAACGGCGGCGCCAGCTGGAGGCCAGCGAGTTCCTGGACCTGCTTCGGCTCATCGCCCGCCGGCCGGACGCGCGCATGGTCTTCGAAGCTGCCGGGGATCGACTCGGCTCGGAGTATGTCGCACGGACCCCGCGCGCCGCGGGCCTCGCTCGCCGCCTGGCGCCAGCCCGTTTCCGCCGTCGCTCTCTGCTCCGACACCTTCGCCGGGTCGCGGAATCCCTGAGTCCCGGTAGCGCCATCCGGTCGGATCGGGGAGATCCGTCCATATCCGTGGCCCGCTGTCTGCCCGCCGTCGCGGATGACTCGGGGTCCGCGTGCGGGATTATCACCGCGGCTTTCACCGCGTGCGCCCACGGCCTGGGAGAGTCGACCCCGGTGAGCCACCCGCATTGCGAGAGCCGTGGGGACGATACGTGTCTGTGGGAGGTCACTCCCCTGGAGCACTAGTCGGGCGCCGTCCCGAGACCGTCGGACTCGGGCTCATCCTCTTCCCAGGGCTCCACGTGCACGACAGCGCCTGAGAAGCCCGCTTCCTCCACCAGTCTTCGCTCAACCGCATCCGCTACCTGGTGCCCGGCTGCGACCGTCCGGTCGCCGTCGACCTCGATCGTGACTTCCACGAACGCCGCCCCTTCGAGGTCTCCCCGACTCCTGGCATCGGTGACATCGCGCACTCCGGGTACATGCGAAACGAAGTCTTGGATTCGGGCCGCGTCGATCGCCGCGCGGTCTACCAGGGAGGGGATGGCATCACGCAAAATCTGCCATCCGCTGTGCGCTATGAGGAAGGCCACGACGACGCCGAGCCATGCGTCGGCCGCAACCCAGCCGCGGCTCACCAGGACCAGGCCTCCGAGAACCGCCGCCGTGACGAGCACGTCCGCGCCCGTGTGGCGCGCATCGGCCTTCAGAAGCACGCTGTGAAGTCGCTTCCCGGCCTGATTCTCGGTCCACGCAACCGCAACGTTGACGACCATGGTCAGCGCGAGCACGGCAAACACCAGGGGATCGAGACGGGGCGGAGCCGGTTCACCGAGCAGTCGGCCGATCGCGGCGCTCACCAACTCGAAGCAGGTGATGGACAGAAAGGCGACGACGGCCAGGGCACCGAGCACCTCGAACTTGGCGTGGCCGTATGGGTGTTCTTCGTCCGGCGGGGCGGATGCGGCCTTCACCGCAGCAAGTCCGACCACGTTGTTGAGCGCGTCCACCCCGGAGTGGGCCGCGTCTCCCAGGACAGCGAGCGAACCCGAGCGCACGCCGATCCAGACCTTGGCGACGATTACCGCAAGATTCGCAAACAGAACCGCCCACAGGACCCGCCGTACCGCGGCGTGTCGATCCGGCTTCACCTCCGGGACCAGCGCCCGGTGCCGGGCCTTCGACCGCTTCCCCTCCGTCGGGAGCCCCCCAACTGATCGAGGAGGACACGATAGGGGGCCTTCCGCTCGGCGTGCGCCCCAGTGTCCTCGTAGCGATCGTACCGGCCCGGATAGCCGAGGCCGATCCACACGCCGATCGCCAGCGCCAGCACGCTCGCGACGATCAGTAGTATGAGAAAGGTCCGGTCGTTCATTCGTTCGTCTCCGGGTTCCGTTTCGTCGCTCCTCGCGGTGTTGAATCTCGCCTCCCGCTGACCTGACGCAAGCTGTCGCCGGTTGTATAGGAGACTGCCCGCACTCTGCTTGCACATTTGCCCAGGGGGAGCCAGCTTTTGTGGCAGCGTTGGCCCTTCGCGCCGACGTTGTACCGGACCGGGCAATTTCAACTTCAGGAGAGGTCACCGTGGGCGACTCCGACTTCCGTCGCGGCTCCTTCCGTCGGACCGTGAGAGGCAGCCTCGCTGTGCTCGGCCTTGCCGTTTTCGCGGGCGGATGCGTAGACGAAGACACCGTGTACAACGACCGGCCGTTCGGCGACGACCCGCCGGCCTCGGCAGGCGGCATGCTGGGCTATGTCCAGGGACAGGCGGGAGAGCCAACGTGCGCCCAGTGTCACGCCACGCCGGGCGCCAACTGGACCACGACGGCGCACGCCGGTGCCTGGGAAACCCTGCAGGACAGCGGGCACGCGCAGGAATTCTGCGAGGCCTGTCACACGGTCAGCCAGTTCGGCAACGCGGCGACCACCCCGGCCGGGTGGACTGCGACCGGAGACTCCCGGTACGTGGATGTCCAGTGCGAGTCGTGTCATGGCGAAGGCTCGACGCACGTGGCCGATCCCGAAGCTTCCCAGCCATTGCCCTCGCTCGCCGTCGGCGAGGACCTGACCAACGGTTGCGGCGAGTGCCACAACGGCACCCACCACCCGTTCGTCGAGCAGTGGGAGCTGTCGAAGCACTCCGAGGTCGTCGGATTCGCGGCCAGCCGTCTCGAGTGCGCCAGCTGCCATCGCGGCCAGGGCACCCTGCTCGCGTGGGGAGTCCGCTCCGACTACGTGGAAAGGGACAGCGAAGAGCCGCTGGCCGTGGTGTGCGGTGTTTGTCACTCGATGCACGACAACACCTTCGAAGGCCAGCTCAGGTTCCCGGTCCGGACTCCCGATGTCACGCTTCACCTGTGCGCCCGTTGCCATGACCGACGCTCGGTCGCCGATCCCAACGACAGTCACGGTCTGGAGCCGCACGCCCCCGAGACGAGTCACCTGGTCGGCGAGTCCGGCTGGATCCCGCCGGGGTCGAGCCTGGCTTACGGTTCGATCGTCATGACGCATGGCTCGACAAGCAACGAGAAGCTGTGCGCGACGTGCCACGTGGCCATGTACACGGTCACGGATGAAGCCACGGGTGAATTCGAATTCCAGGCGGTAGGACACACCTTCGACGCCATTCCCTGCGTGGATGAGAATGGGATTCCGAACGGAGAGGGGGACTGTCCGGTCTCCACCGCCGCTCGTTCGTTCGAAGGCTGTGTGGACTCCGGTTGCCATTCCAACGGGGACGGCGCAGCGGCGCTCCTGAACAACAGGGCGGACAACATCCGCGCCGATGCCGATGACCTCCTCGCTCTGCTCACGCTGGTGGACCCCAATCTCGACGAGCCGGGCGGCGAGATCGACGCCACGGTCTCGACGTTCACAATCGCCGAGGGCGGCTTCTTCAACTACAGCCTGGCGATTCACGGAGGAGATGTGTACGGGTCCACGACCCACAACCCGCCGTGGCTCAGGGCCCTGTTGGACGCGAGCATCGTCGCCGTCGAGGACGAGTACGGGGTGAGCGTTCCGTAGGCTCAGACGCCCTGCTGCAGGCCGACCGGGCGGATCGATCGCCGGGTCGAGACAAGAAAGAGACCCGCGGAGGCCAGTGGCTTCCGCGGGTCTCTTCGTTCAGGGAGAGGCCGTCTCCGCCCTCTTCCGCCGTTCTTCCAGCCTCCGGCGGTCAGCCGGCCGGCTTGTGGCACATCGCGCAGGTGTCCGCTGCC
>CAYWLF010000252.1:0-4071 GCA_964458875.1 uncultured Gemmatimonadota bacterium | reverse complement strand
AGCGACTACTCCAGGCAACCGACCGACGGCGTCGACCTGCTGTCCGAACTGTACCTCACCGCGGCCCGGGGGAATTTCCTGCTGAGCACGCCCTACGTGGCCGATGCAGGCCCGCGCTACGACGTGGCTACCTCCATTCCCCGTGACGTCTGGGAGCGACTGTCGATGCCGTACCCGGCCATCGGCTACCGGCACCTGCAGTTGCTGAACCGGACGGACTGCAGCTGGTTGGTGGTCGCGTGGGGCGAACCGGAAACTCACACGTCGGCGCGGGAATACCACCAGTCCGTGTGGGATGAGCACGTGGCGCGATACCCCGGTTCGGGCCGAACGGGAAGGGATCCGGGCCCATCTCTCGGCGCTAAGGGGTGGCGACGCTAGTCCGGTAGAACGCCCACCGCCGACTTGACCCCTGCTTGTCTGCAGTCTAGTTCCGTGAGGGGAGAGCCATTCACCCTTCAGGGCGGGACAGCATGGTCACCCGACCGCACCGCCGGAACATAGAGCTTCTGCAGGCCGCACCCCGAGTCGCCCTGGCCCGGTGGCCCACCCCCGTCGAGTACCTGGAGCGGGGTGTCTGGGTCAAGCGAGACGATCTGAGCGGGCTCGGACGCGGCGGTGCCAAGGCGAGGAAGATCGAGCACGTCGTCGGGCATCTCGAGGCCCGCCATTCGGACGAACTGATTGCCGTCGCCGGGAACGTGACGAATCTTGCCTTCGACCTGATCCCAGTCCTGGATCAGGCCGGAATCCGACCCACGCTCTTCATCGCAGATGATCCTCCCACAGACTCGGCGCGCCGCGATCAGATCTTCGATGGAGTGCGCGACAGGATTCAACTCATCGGTCCGCGGCGAAGTACGGCTCTGCGACGAATGGCGGCAGCGTGGGTCGCCGGCCGTCGAGCAGGACGCACCCCGTTCGTGCTGTTTCCGGGCGGGTCTCACCCGGCTGCCTTGATCGGAAACGCATGCGGCTTCCTGGAGATGGCTGCGCAGTTCGAGGCGATGGGGCGAGAGGTGCCCGACACGGTATTCATCACCGTAGCCACGGGCACTACGATCGGGGGATTCCTGTTGGGCGAGCACGCGCTGCGACAGGCCGGTCATCCACCGATCCGGATTGTCGGCGTGCAAGTGTACCCGGGCAACGTCGATCTGTGGACTCGCCTTCTCATCCGGTGGACGGAGCGTTTCGCGGGCCTGCGCGACGCGGTACCCGCCGACCGGATACGGATCGACAAGTCCGCCCTGATGGGCGGATTCGCCAACTTCTCCGACCGGCTGGCCGACGAGTGCACCCGGGTGCGTGAGCGCGAGGGAATCGGCATCGACCCCATCTTCGGCGGTAAGACCTGGCACGCGATGGAGGAATTCCGAGCCGAGACGCGCCCTCGACCGGGCTCCGTGCTGTTCTGGCACTGTGGCTATACACCCGAGTGGCAGTACCTCAGGGCTGACGTTGCCTCGCCGGATCGGATTCCCGTTCCGGGGCACCTGGCTTGAGGAGTGAGCGCGGCCACCGACACGCCTCACCGCGTCGCCCCTGGAGGACGGCCGTCACGATCGTCCTGTATGTCGCCGTCTTCTTCGTGTTTCTTCCCGTTTTCCTTTGGGCCCTGGGCGGCCAGCTCGATTCGGCCTTCGCCTGGCCACCCCTTCAGGGGGCATGGCGGTCGATCGGAGACGTGTTGTTTGGCGCGGGACTGTTGGCACTGATCTGGAGCATGGGGCACCTCAGCCTTCGCGGTCGCGGGCTCCCGATCTCACACCTCGGACCGACCCGGCTTGTTAGTGGGGGTCCGTACAGGTTCGCCCGACACCCGATCTACGTGGCCTACGTCCTGGCTTTCGCCGGTGCGGGTCTGCTCAGCGGATCGATCGGCCGGGCGTTCGTGTCCTCCGCGCTCCTGGTCGCCGGCGTCCTGATCTACTCGATGGGCTTCGAGGAACCGAAGCTCAGGCGGAGACTGGGAGAGGCCTATGACGAGTATCGCTCGTCCGTGCCGTTTCTCCGTATCCCGTTGCTGGGCGCGGTCCTGGCCCGAACCGGAAGCAGAGCCTGGGCTACGGCAGCACCTCTGATCGAGCGCATCGCGAATCGGGTCGTGCTGTTTCGCTTGGGACCCACGATATGGGCCACATACGGTGCACTGCTGGGTCTCGGAGCCGCCGCCGCTACCGCCCTGATCGGCGGGCTCCTGATGACCGGAGGCATTTCCGAGGCGGGGGCGACCGTCTACCTGGTATCTCTCGCGCTCGCCGCGGTCGTCGTCGGGCGTCTCGTGTGGCTCGCCTATCATTGGAAGGAACTGTTTCGATCCCCAGCTCTCGTTCTTCGGACCGTCGGCTTCGTCTCCTGGGGCTCGATCATGGCCGCGATCGCCCTCCCGTTTGCGTTCGCCCGTTTCGTCCCTCAGAGCGGGCTGTGGCTCCTGGATCGGACGTTGCCCGGCCTGCTCGCGGCGGAGGCGATCGGGAGGCTCGGCTGTCTGACCTACGGGTGCTGCTTCGGTCGGCCTAGCGAGCACGGCATCCGATGGACGGATCCCGATGCGAAGCTGATTCGACAATGTCCGGGCGCGTCCGGTGAGCGCCGGGTCCCTACGCAGCTCATCGCCTCGGCGTGGGCCCTGCTTTCGCTGGTGCTGGTTCTCGCCTCGACGGCGGCCCCGATTCCCGACGGGATGGTCGCCGGTCTGACGCTTGTGCTGTATTCGATCGGACGATTCGGTGGGGACTGCCTGCGCGACGAGCCACGGTTTGGCACCTGGAGCCTGACGGCCGGTCAGGTGGGGTCCGCGGTGGCCGGATCGATCGGATTCGCGCTCGTGTTCTCGGCCACTGGCCCGCCCGCCTGGCCCGAGTCCGCCTGGCAACTGGATCTGACGGCTGTCTTTCGACTGTGGCCGGCCGTTACCGCCAGCTTCGTGGTCGTATTCCTGGCCTGTGGACTTCACTGGCGGAGGGTCGGCCGATGGTAGCAGCGCTCGCAGAGTGGCTCGATCGCGGCGACGGTCGGCCGCTTCCCACGAGAACTGCGCTGGTCGCGATCGCGGGGTACGCGCTGTTCACCGTCAGCTACCTGGCGATCAACGAGTTCTCGGTTGGGCGACCCGCAGCCACTCTCTACCTTCCCGGTGAATCGTCGATCCCGTTCATACCGGAGTTCGAGTTTCTCTACGTGCTCGGTTATCTGCTTCCCGTATACGCAGTCTTCACGATACCGACGGCTACCGGCGTCGTGCGGTTCGTGTGGGCCTTCCTGCTGACCCTGGGCGCAGCCTACGCCGTGTACCTCGTCTTCCCCGTGTACCTGGAGAGACCGATCCTGGAGGTCAACTCGCCGGCGACGTACTTGCTGTCGCTCGAGTACATGGACCACTCGTATAATCACTTCCCGAGTCTTCACGTGGCGCTCGTGTGGCTGGGGTATCTGGCGGGTCGGTCCGGGATGGGGCACCCGCGCATATACGTAGCGCTGGCGGTGGGGATGTCCGTAGCTCCTGTCTTCATCAAGCAGCACTACGCGGTGGACCTGGCCGCGGGGGCGGTGCTCGCGTGGGCGTCCTGGCACATCGCCGGTCGCCTGACGCGATCGAGTTCGCACGTACGAATTGCAGGGAGCGCGGTCCGATGAGTCTCCGGATCGAGAAGGTGTATGCGGATCTCGTCAGCCCGGACGGCACCGTGTGCGTTGTATACCTGGCCTCACTGCGGTGTGCCAGGGCGCACCACCCCTACGCCGGAGCCCAGTTGTTCCGGCCGGATGGCACGCGCGAATGTGTACGGGGAAGAGCGTCCGATGGCCAATGGCTGCGGCGTGCATCGGCAGACGATATGGAGATTCGGTTGGAACTCGATTCCGGGCCGCTGGCCCTCCGATACCGGGTCGAGGCCGGGGAATGGCGCCCTCCCGGAGAATCTCCGCGCGTGGGCCTGGACTGGTCCGTTCTCATGGCTCGCGGGGAGGGAACGCTGACCTGGCCTGGAGGGTCGCACGGCTTCGAGGGATGCGGGTACGTGGATCGCGTCACGATAGACCGTGCCCCGCGCCGTCTCGGCATCAGTC
>CAYWLF010000251.1:1244-4167 GCA_964458875.1 uncultured Gemmatimonadota bacterium | reverse complement strand
GGGTATCCGGCTCCCAGGCCATCCTGCTGGACGGTTTCTTCTCGCTCATCGGCTTTGCGATGGCGCTGGTGACCATCCGGGTGGCCCGCCTCGTACTTCAGCCGCCCGACGAACATTTTCACTTCGGGTACGCCCAGTTCGAGCCGTTCCTCAACACGATCAAGGGCCTGCTCATGCTGGGCGTGGCCGGGTTCGCGCTTGCCGGAAGCATCGGTTCGATCCTGAAGGGGGGTCGGGAGGTGCAGCCCGGTCTCGGGATCGTCTACGCGCTGATCGCGCTCGCGGGCTGCCTGGTCGTGGGAGCCATGCAGCGCCGGGCGGCGAGACGGCTCGGATCGCCGCTCCTCGAGGTCGACTCGAACAACTGGCTGATCGACGGGCTGTTGAGCGGTGTGGTGGCCGCGGTGTTCGTGCTCGCCCTGATCCTCGGGCGGACCCGCTTCGCCTACGTGGTGCCCTATATCGACCCGGTGCTGGTGATCGTGTTGATCGTCGCGATCCTCGCCGTGCCGATCCAAACGATTCGCGAGGGCCTGCGGGAGATCCTGGCCTTCGCGCCGGAACCGGCCATCCAGGAAGACGTGCGCCGCCGGGTGGGCTCCGCGGTCGAGGGCCTTCCGCTCGCGGGCTCGCATGTCCGCATGATGAAGTTGGGCCGCTTCCTGTACGTACTGAACCAGCTCGTGGTGAGCCCCGAGTTCAAGGTAGGGCGCGTGGCCGACCTGGACGCGGTGCGTGAGCGGATCGCATCTGCCATGCAGGGGTTCGAGCCGACGCCCGTGGTGGACACCGTGTTCACGGAGGACGAGAGGTGGACGGAGTGAGGAGTCGGCCGTGAGTCTTCTGGTCTCGGCTCATCTGGTCATCGTGGGGGTCTGCCTCGCGCTGGGTCTTCAGCACGCCTTCGTGTGGCTTCGCCGTCACGACCAGACGGCGCACCTGCTCATTGCCATCGCGGCCACCGCGGCTGCCGCCAACGCGCTCGTGGAAGTCGGCATGTACACGGCCTCGACGGTAGAGCAATACGGCGCAGAGATCCGATGGTCGGTCGCCTTCATCGACCTGTTCCTCGGTGCACTCATCTGGTTCGTCGTGGTGTGGACCGGAACCGCTCGGCGGTGGCTCGCGGTCGGAGCGACAGGTGTGCTCGTGGTCGTCCTCGTAGTCAACTTTCTGTCGCCATTCAGCATCGTCTATTCGAATATCACGGCGCTCGAGCCCCTGGAGCTCGCCTGGGGAGAGGTCGTCGTTTCGGCCGTGGGTACCACGAGCCCCTGGAAGCTGCTCGGGGACGTGCCGGGAATCCTGCTCGTCGTGCTCGTGATCGACGCCTGCGTCCGTCTTTGGAAGCGCGGAGACCGCCGCAGGGCCTGGACAGTCGGGCTGACGCTGGGCGCAGTCCTGCCGGCACTCACGGTGCACGAACTTCTGGTCGACATTGGGATACTCCAATTCCCGTACGTACTCTCATTTGCCTTCCTCGCGATGTTGCTGGTCCTGTCGTTCGAGCTGGCTGGTGAGGTCGTCCGGGCCGGGGAGCTTACCAAAGAGGTCGCGGAGACGAGGCGCGACCAGGTCGATGCGCAGGAAGCGCGGGACTTGGCGATTCGCGAGTTGGAGGAATTCAGGCGCCAGCTCGAGGAGGAGAACGTCTTCCTACGGCGGGAGCTCGAGACGACACACGGTTTCGCGGAGATCGTTGGCGACAGCGATGCCCTCGGGTACGTCCTGCACCGAGTCGAGCAGGTAGCGGATACCGACACCACGGTTCTGATCGAAGGCGAGACGGGCGTGGGCAAGGAGCTCGTCGCCCGTGCCATTCACCGGCGAAGCAGCAGGTCGAACCGCCCCTTCATCACGGTCGATTGCGGAAGCCTTCCCCCCAATCTAATCGAAAGCGAGTTGTTCGGGCACGAGAAGGGAGCCTTCACCGGTGCGACGGGCTTGCGACGGGGGCGATTCGAGCTGGCCGACCGCGGGACCATCTTCCTGGACGAGATTGGTGAACTCCCGCCGGATCTGCAGGTCAAACTGCTCCGCGTTCTGGAGTCAGGGGAATTCAGTCGGCTTGGCGCCTCCCGGATGCAATCGGCAGACGTGCGCGTGATCGCCGCGACGAATCGTCACCTCGAGACAGAGGTCAGCGAAGGCCGGCTCCGCGAGGACCTGTTCTATCGTATCCACGTATATCCGATCACGGTCCCGCCGCTACGGGAGCGTCCGGAGGACATACCGCTCCTGGTTCACCACTTCGTGCGCCGTCTCGCGGCGCGTCTCGGCAAAGAGATCGAGAACGTTCCGGGTCCGACGATGCGCCGTCTCACCGAGTACCGATGGCCCGGCAATGTCCGCGAGTTCGAGAACGTCCTCGAGCGATCCGTGATCCTGTCCACGGGTTCGGTGCTGAGTCTGCCGCCGGGCTTCGAGATGTCGCTGCCTTCTGACAGCGGCCCCATTCGAACCGACCCTCGCGTTCCCCTCGACCAGCTGGAGCGCGAGCACATTCGCAACGTGCTCGAGAGCACCGAATGGAAGATCGAGGGCGAGGACGGCGCAGCCGCCCGATTGGGACTGAAGCCGAGCACGCTGCGCTCGCGGATGAAGAAGCACTACATTCAGCGAACTTCCTGAATCCGCTCCGCAGCAACCGACCGCCCATCTCAATCCGCCGATCCTCTCCACGACCACGACATATCGTGGCTCCACGAAATTTCGTGGCTCAGGGACCGTTCCGCTGCCACCGCTACTCTCGTTACAGTCCGCGTAACGCTATCTGGCGCTGTTGATTACAGGGTTTACAGCCGGATCCCATTCGATGGCACGCCTCATGCCTTACTATCGGCTGTCTCCACGAACCGTCTGGCACCAATGTTGATGTCAGGAGACTCCTCTCAGGGAGGTTGAAATGAGCTGGCAAGGAGAA
>CAYWLF010000251.1:0-1144 GCA_964458875.1 uncultured Gemmatimonadota bacterium | reverse complement strand
AGGGAGGTTGAAATGAGCTGGCAAGGAGAACTCGATCACTCGAAGCCCGGTTCACTGAGCCGCTGGCCGGCCAAGATCGTGGCGGCTGTCCTGGCGCTGCTTCTCGTGGCGCCTGCGGCGGGTGCGCAGGAGATGCCGGAGCCCAAGACCCGCACCCTGAACGGCCATAGTTTCATCCCCTCGGCGCGGCTGTTCGATCCGTTCATCGTGACCTACGTCAGGAACAACACCGGAGTTGGCACTGCGATGGACGTGGTCACGAATGTCGTGGACCTGGACGGGAATCCCCAGCAGCTGGTCGGGGACGTCACCTTCCTCGGGATCGGCTTCGGCTACCAGCAAGCGCTGGCGGACTGGGTCGCGGCCTACATCGACGTGGGTGGGGGCGGCCGGTTCGGCACGGCAGTCGAGAGCATCGTCTCAACGGGACTCAACGCCTACGTGGACCTCGCGCTCGGAGCCAAGTTCCGCTTGTGGCGCAACGAGCGCTTCTTCCTCTCCGGCACATTCGATTATGCCAGTACCTCTGTGAGCGCCGTCAACGTCCTGGACTGGGTCCGCAACGTCGTGGATTCGGGCGACCTCACGGACTCGTTGCTCGTGGCCACGGGAAGCACGGGCAGTCTGCGGGGCGGTCTGAACATCGCGTATTCTCCGGCGCCGTGGCTTGGACTGACCGGGCTGGCGATTTTCGGCCTCGGGAACGCCGTAAGCGACAACCTGGACAGTGAATTCGCCTTCGAAGGGGCAATCTCGGCTGACATCGACTTCGGCGCGATCAGCTCGATCCCGATTGGTCTCCTTCTCGCCTTCGACTCTAATAGCTTCACGCAGGAAGGTGGAGACATCACGACGTCGATCGAGTCGTTCATCTGGGGGATCTTCTACACCGGACGGGACGATTTCAGCATCGGACTCGAGTTCCAGAACTCGAAGCTCCCGCTTCGGTTCGCGGACGAGACCATCCGAGCCAGCGAAATGAGCATCAACCTCAGGTACTGGTTCTAAGGGTGCGACCAGACCGCCATATGGAAGGGACTGTGACATGGTGACACGCTCGGAAGTGTTGAAGCGCAGTACGCTCCTCGCCGCCTGCCTGGCAGCCCTGGCCCTGGCCGCGCCTACCGTGGCACCGGCCCAGGAG
>CAYWLF010000250.1:0-4185 GCA_964458875.1 uncultured Gemmatimonadota bacterium | reverse complement strand
TACGAAACAACGGCGAATCCCCTCTGCAACTCAGGGTATTTTCAGCTGATTTCGACCAGTCGTTGGATGGCAGTCACAGTACGTTCTCCGCCGGCACGCATGACCGCAGCTGTGCCGACCGCCTGGAGATCGTGCCGGACGGACTCAGCGTGCCTGCGGGAGTCACTCAACCCGTCACGATTCGACTGCGTCCCGGGACCGATTCCGAAGCTACCTGCTGGTCCCTCGTATTCATCGAGAAGCCTCCGCCCGAGGGCTCGGGCCCCCGCGCAGGACTCCGAATCGGTGTGAAGGTCTACGGACTATCCGCCGACGGCGGGGTGGCCGCCGAGATCACCGAGGCCTCCATCCGGGATCACGAAGGCGCGGCCGGCCCGCGCGCCCTAGAGTTCACGGTCAACAACCCGGACGCTTGGCCTGTGCTCGCACGGGGAACGGTGGAGTTGCGGGAGTTCGCCGGAGGTCCGAAAGCCACCGTGGCCGTGGAGTCGTTCAGCGTACTCCCCGAGCACGAGCGTACGATCCGCGTGCCGCTCGAAACCGATCTCGAGCCGGGACGTTACCTGGCGATTCCGGTGCTCGAATACGGAGACGACGGCCTGATGGGCGCCCAGGTCGCGTTCCGAGTCGAATAAGCCCATGAGGCCGCGCAAGCCGTCGCTCCCGGCCGTTATCGCGATCGCGACTTTGCTCGCCACCACGCTGGTGGCTTCCCCGGCAATGGCGCAGGTATGTGGCAGCAACTCGGGACGCTACATCGTGCGGCTTCAACCGGGATTGTTGGTGTTTCCCAACCCGACGCCGGATGACTTCGCCGCCGGGTGGATCGAACATGGTCCGGTAGAGTTCAGGGTCAGACCACGGGGCAACCGGAACCGGCCGTGGGTCGTCTGCATGCGGGCGGACAGCCCCGACATGGGCAACGGCAAACCGATTTCGCACCTGCATTATCGGCAAGGCACCCAGTCGGTATGGACCCCGATCGCCATGGGGGATCAGCTCCTCGCGCAGGGAAGACGGGGCAGCAGGATCACGCTTCAATTCAGGATCCTGCTCGACGCGGCAACGGACCCGGCAGGCAGCTACCGCGCTGACTACACCGTCACGGCGTCACGTCAGTAGGCACCGGCGTTGCGCATCCTGCCGTTGATCGCCGCTCTTCTCCTGATCCTCCCCCCAGGTGCTCGTGGGCAGGATTCGCCGCTTGCTGAACCGGGCGCAGTCGTCACGGTGACGATCGACCCGCCCGGCGCGTTGACGATATTGCGCGACTCGGTGGGCCGGCTGACGCTCGCCTACGCCATCGAGGTTGCCGGCGAAGTGCGAATGATCGGCAGGAAGTCTGGCAACATCACCTGGGAGGACGGAGAGACGCCTCGTTTCCCGGTGACCCTGCGCGTGCCCGACCGTGCCGAGGCGGGAGAGCGCGACCTTGCGATCGTGGCCTTCGAGGGCGCGGACGGCCAGACTGCCAGTGTGCCGGTGCGGGTGCGGGTCAGGGCGATCCGGAAGATGAAGGTGCAGCTCGTCGCGAACCGTGAGGCAGCGGCGCGTGGCGAGGACGCCAGTTTCTCGTACGTCTTGACGAACCAGGGGAATGCCGGCGATTCGATCTCGCTTTCACTCCATACCAATCTCGGTGAGCGGGCAGGGGCAATCCCCACGGCGATCTGGCTGGCACCCTATCAAGAGAAGAAGGGGAGATTTGACCTTACGGTGCCACTCGAGGCGCCGGTGGGCTCCGAGATGTATGTCCGCCTCTCCGCGGGCCTGGTCGATGGTTCCGTCGCGGACTACGCGACGATCGGCGTGCTGCCGGAGAGCGGGCTGTTTCCGAACCTGGTGCAGATCCCGAGCACCGTGTTCCTGGGTTCCACCCTGTCGTCGCGGGACGGGACGCCGCGCACCCAACCCGTGGTCGCGCTGACGGGGAACGGAAAGCTGGGCCAGGACACCGAACTGCTGTTCAACTACCGGTACATGCCGAGAGGGGGAAGCGTCTACGCGTTTCGTGGCCTTCTCTCCGGTCCGCGACTGTTCGTCGGTATCCAGCGTCCCCGCTGGGGGGCCGCACTCGGTGACCTGAACATCCGCACGAGTGATCTGTTGGGATTCCAGCTCCAGGGACGGGGGCTTCAGGCGGCATGGCGGGCCGGCAACCTGTCCACGCAGGGTTTGGCGACCCGGCCCACGAGCGTGGATGGGACTGCCCTCGACGGGCATGTCGCGGCCGCTGAGATCGGTTTCGGGACGGCGACCATGCGCGGTGCGGTGATGGGTGCGTCGACGGAGAGATCTGACCCGTTCGGCGCCCCGGAGAGTTCGGTTCGGGCGGGACTCGCACGGTTGCAGGGATCGCACGGCAACCACTGGCTTGGCGTCGACGCCGGACCGATGAAGGTATCCAATTTACGCACATCGGAGACTGAGACCGGCCCCTCCGTGGACGCCCGGTACACGTTCCAGGGTCAGCGCACGGACGTGGACCTGCGGTTCAGAAAGCTGCCCGATCTCCTGGCCGACCCGCGCCTCCCCCCGAGCGAGATGCGTGCCATAGCGACGGTGCGACCGACCAGGACGTTGAGCGCCTCGGGGACCCTGTACGACGAGGCGGTGCCGCCGTCGCTGCGGTTCGCGGGCACCCGGGCGCGTGGCGCACGCGCGGGCTTCCGCTATGGAGAATCGAGCTGGGGGGTCGGGTTCACCGGTAGCCTGAGACGAGTCGAGGGCGTCGTCGACGAGGCGCGTCGCCTGGGACGCTTGGACGCCACGTTGCGGTCTGGCGACTTCACGTTCGACGGCTCCATCGGCCTCGGCACGACCCGGATAGGGGCTAGCACAGAGTTGGCCGAGTTGTACCGCCTTGGCGGTTCGTGGCTGGCAGAGGAAGGCATGGTGAGCTTCCACGTCACGGTAAGCGACGACATCCTGCAGCCCGCGTCGACGCTCCTGGATGCCTACGGGCTGTACCGACTGAGCGACGTGGTCGAGCTGTACGGCTCGGCCAGCACGTTCATGATTCTCGAGTCGGAAGGATTCGCTCCGGTTTCGATCAGCGATGGCCTCACGGTGCAGACGGGGGCCCGATTCCGGCTCTCGCAGAACCGGTCGCTGTATGCCGGCGTAGAGCGGTTCTCCGCAGGCGGATCGGACGAGGCGCGGTGGCGTCTCTCTGTGGGCATCCAACAGGGGCTGGCCGTTCCGTTGCCGCTTCGCCGCCCCCCGGCGGCGTCGGGCATTGTTTTCGAGGACCTGAATGGCGACGGCCGACAGGGAGGCAACGAACCTGGACTCGACGGAATCATGCTGCGCATGGGATTCGAGCGAGCGGTCACCCGGCCTGATGGTCGCTTCGAGTTTCGCGATGCGAAACGCGGAGCGATCGAGGTCGACCCCAGATCCATAGGTGAAGAATACGTGCCCATCCCAGCCGTTCGGGTCGCGCCGCGAGGTGAGACCACGATCGGACTCTACCGGGCGGGGGGCTTGTACGTGACCGTGTTCCTTGACACGAACGCCGATGGAGTCTGGGACGCAGACGAACTGCCGGCATCCGCTGTCTCCATCTCGATCGCCCGCGACGACAAGCCGTGGGTTCTTGGAACGGGTCCGGATGGAAAGGTGTCGTTGTCGTCCCTGGCTCCCGGCACGTATGTGATCCAGGTGGACGCTCAGTCCCTTCCGTCCAGGGCTCTCCCCGTGGAAGTGCAGGCGGTCGAGATCAGGGGAGGCGAGGCTGCCGAGGTCCGCATCGCGATCCCGATTCGGCAGATCAACTTCTCGCAGTTCGGCGATGACGACGCTGACGACTGATCGCAGGGGCCGTCACGCCGCGCTCATGTGCCGCCGGCGCGCATGAAAGAAGCCGGCGGAGGGGGGTAAGCCGGGTTCTGTAACGGACCGTCAGGCCCGCTGAGGTCATCTCTCTGGGACGCCGGTTACCCGGCGCCTCGTGCAGCCTACCCGGAACTCGAATGGGGCGGGCCGCCCCTCGCTCCTGTTTGGCCTTGCTCCCGGTGGGGTTTGTCGTGCCGCGGCCGTTGCCGGCGCGCGCGGTGGGCTCTTACCCCACCGTTTCACCCTTGCCTGTTCGGCCGGCCGAAACCGTCCGCCATCGGCGGTCTGTTCTCTGTGACACTTTCCATCGCCTCGCGACGCCCGGGCGTTACCCGGCACCGTGCCCTG
>CAYWLF010000249.1:0-4187 GCA_964458875.1 uncultured Gemmatimonadota bacterium | reverse complement strand
CAGTGCGGTTTCCAGCGTGGGCTCCGGGAGTCCCAGCATGGAATCCACCACCGAGCCTCCGTAGCCTCCGTCCAGGGCGGAATATGCGCCGATTCCCAGCATCACGACGAGGCATGCCACGGCGACGCGCGCGAAGATCCACCGCATTCCCTCGTACAGACCCTCTACCGGTGCCAGAGAGTCGGACTTGCGAAGTCCCGCCACGACTCGGGCCGCGAAGAACGGTTCGAAAGAACGGGCGGCTCCCTCCTCGAGGAGCGTCGCAATACCCTGCAGGCTCTCCCAGCGAGAGCGCAGTTCGGGATCGCTCCGCAGCCGCGCCGCGACCTCTGCGATGCTCTCAGCCGGCAGGTCACCGTCCCTGTACCGGATCAGCAGTTCTCGGTCATCCATCCTCTGACTCCTTCATCTCCCGCCCCAGACGCTCCATGGCCCGCGCAAGGCGCGACATGACCGTTCCGGAGGGAATATCCAGGATCTCGGCTGTCTCTTTCGTCGAGTATCCATCAATCATACGCAGCACAACGACCGCTCTGTGGTCCGGTGCTAGCCGTCCGACCGCGGCCCGCACCCTTCGCACGTCCTCCGTCCGCTCGAGCTGGTCGCGCGGATCCCACGATGCCTCCGGTCGGTCAGATTCCGTCGCGTCCTGGCTTACGAACCTCGAGAGCCTCCGCTTCCGCCTCTTCAAGGCCGTCAGCGACAGGTTGATCGCGATTCGAGTCAGGTAGGTTCCGAGACTCGAATCGCCCCGGAAACGGTCGAGGGATCGATACAGACGGATGAAGGTCTCCTGCCCTACGTCCTCCGCGTCGTCCCCCGGGCCCAGCATCCCGATCACCGTCGCCGCGACCCGCGACTCGTGGCGCTCTACCAAGTCCCGAAACGCACGGTCGTCACCCGATCTGGCCCTCTCGATCAGGGCTCGATCGGACGCCGAGGCCGGTCGCTCCACTAGCGCAGCCGCCTCGGCCCGCCGCGGCTCAGTCGCCACACGCACGGCACCGGGTATGCTGACCGCCGGGATCGATCATGTTCTCGGGCCGTGTCATGCTCTGTCACCCTGGCGTCAGTTCGGCTTTCTTCGCGCCCCGTCGATCGGACCGCCTCGCTTCCGTCTTCCACTCGAACATTGGACCCCCGCACTGGTCGCCCTATTCCCAGGGCGCAGGGCGGGCCTGCCAGCGGAACCGGGAGAGGTCGATACCTCGATCGGTGCCGAACTCGACGCCCTCGGCCTCCAGGAGGCTTCTCTGGTCCTCCTCAGCGCCCGGGGATCTGCGGAGGCTGATCTCGCCGCGGGCATTGATCACCCTGTGCCACGGCACGCCCGCGCCCTCCGTGAGATCGTGCAGCGCGTAGCCCACCTGCCGCGCATGGCCACGGGCGCCCGCCAGCGTGGCCACCTGGCCATACGTGGCAACTTTTCCGTATGGAATGCGGCAGACGACCTCGTAGATCCGGTCGCGAAGAGATGCGGCACGGACGGGCTCCGACCGCGACACCGGCCCTACATCCGCTCGTACAGGGCTCGCAGCCGGTCCCGGGTCATGCGCTCCCGCCAGGCAGGGCCGAGAGCGTTCTCCCACAACGGCCCCATGCCGAGCGAAACGTCCATCATCCGATCCATGTCGGAGTCCGCCAGGTTTCGGGTCACGCCTGAAGGCACGTCGACACCGGCAAACTCCGCCATCCGATGGAATTCCGCCACTCCCTGCGGATAGAACTCCTCGAGGTGGTTGAAGGCGACGCAGTTCCCTTCTCCGTGTTTAAGGCCAAGAACGTACGACAGCCCGTAGGACGTGGCATGGGCCACCCCCACCTGGGAGTAGGCGATGCTCATCCCGCCGAAGAAGGACGCCATCATGAGCTTCTCGTCCGATTCCGGGGTGCGTGGTCCGAGAAAGACCTCCCGGCACAACTCGAGCGCCTTCGACCCGTACGCTTCGCTGAAGGCGTTGAGGTAGGTGCCCTCCAGTGACTCGACGCAGTGGATGTAGCAGTCCATGCCAGTGTAGAAGCGCTGGCGATCCGGCGCAGCGGCGATCAGATCCGGGTCGAGGACGACCTGGTCGAACACCGTGTGGTCCGAGTTGAGGCCCAGTTTCTTCTCCGGCCCCGTCAGCACCGCGGTTCGTGACACCTCGGCGCCGGTACCCGAGAGCGTGGGGATGCCGACGTGGTAGACGGCCGGGTTGCGGATCAGATCCCAACCCTGGTAGTCGGCCGAGGGACCCGGATTGGTCAGCATGAGGGAAACGGCCTTGGCCAGGTCCATCACGCTCCCGCCGCCGATCCCCACGATACCGGCCGGCTCGTCCCCCGCTGCCGCCCTCGCCAGGTCGGTCATCTCGTCGACGTAAGACGTCTTGGGCTCCACCTCGACGTCCGCCCACAGCACGACATCGGAGTCACGGACCGGCACCCGATCCGCCAGGTCCGCCCCCTCGAAGACATCGTCGACGACGAATACCATGGAATCTCGGCCCGGCTGTCTCTTACCGGCGAGAATGTCGTCCAGCTGTTCGAAACAGCCTCGACCATAAACGACGCGCGAGATCATCGGGAAATTCCTGAACATCGTCAGCCCTCCAGCGCCGTCCGGATCCGATCCTGGATGTCGTCCAGCTCCTCATCGGTCCAGGACAGTTTGACCAGCATCGAGATCGTGCGGGACATGATTCGGTCGGACCGCTCGATGTCCATCGTTGAAAGGTCAGGCGGCGGATCGAGCAGCATGAGTGGAGACTTGCCGGGGGTCCGCATCTCCTTGAGGTGATCCCACTTACGCGGGTAGTGCCAGTTGTTGTCGTACCAGTAGAAGCACCCCGGAACGCCGGCGTCGGCCAGGGCGCTCGTCCAGTCACGGGCCGTATGCTCGTCCGGCGCGAACACGGACAGGAACGTGGCCGAATCTCCAGGCGGATCCGGGATCGTCCGGAACGTCACCTCGGAGCGCGAGGCAAAGGCATCGCGCAGCCGGGCCTTGTTGCGACGCTGGGTCTCGATGATTCCGTCCAGCTTGCGAAGCTGGGCCAGTCCTACGGCGGCCCCGAGCTCACTGATCCGGTGATTCGTCCCCAGGATCGGGTGCCCCTCGGCTCCTCGATCGGCCCCCACATGATCGTGCCCGTGATCCGCGTACTGTTCGGCACGGTGGTAGAGGTCCCGGTCATCGGTGACGACAGCGCCACCCTCGCCACAGGTGATCGTTTTCACCGGATCGAACGAGTAGCAGCCCATGTCGCCAAAGGTGCCCAGGGCACGGCCGTGGAAGGTGGCGCCGATCGCCTGCGCGGTGTCTTCGATGAGTACGAGGCCTGCCCCCGCACATACCGCGACGATTTCGTCGATTCGGGCCATGGAACCGCACATGTGGACCGGAACAACGGCCCGAGTCCGATCCGTGATGCGGCCCTTCACCGATTCTGGATCCATGCAGAGGGTCTCGTCGATGTCCGCGAATACCGGTACGGCCCCGGCCTGCAGGACTCCCTCGATCGTGGCGATGAACGTGAACGTGGGGACGATTACCTCGTCTCCTGCTCCGATCCCACAGGCGGCCATGGCGATATTGAGGGCCGCCGTCCCGCTGGAGCACACGTGGCAATGCCCAGCCCTCAGCTTCCGGCACAATTCGGCCTCAAAACTGCGGGTCTTCCAGTGTCCTGCCCGTGCGTCGTCGAACCCGTAGCGGAAGAGAACGCCCGTATCGAGCACGTCGCCGACCTCGGCTCGTTCTTCATCGCCGAATATTTCGAATCCTGGCAACTAATTACCCCCCATTATCTTGCTGATTGTTGTCTCATGTATTCTCTAAGGCGCTCCAGGTCCGACTCGGTGTCCACGCCGATTCCATCGTAGTCCCACTCGAGGATCCTCATCTTCCATCCCTGGTCCAGCACGCGCAGCTGCTCGAGGCTCTCGGTCACTTCGGCTTCGCAGCGAGGAAGGTCGGCGAGATCGAGGAGGGCGTCCCTCCGGTAGGCGTAGATTCCGATGTGCTTGTACGCCCGCAGGCCGCCAGGCCATGGCGCATCAGGAGCCAGGAGCGCACCGCGGGGCCAAGGGATCGGAGCCCTGGAGAAGTAGAGGGCGTCGCCGCGGGCGTCGCACACCACCTTCACCACGTTCGGGTCGAGGAAGTCCATCATTTCTTTGATCGGAGCGACGGCGCTGGCGAAATC
>CAYWLF010000248.1:0-4192 GCA_964458875.1 uncultured Gemmatimonadota bacterium | reverse complement strand
CCGGGCGAGGTGACGCGCGTGTCGTTCGAGATCCCGGCCATCCTGCACACGTTCAAGCCCGGGCACCGGATCATGATCCAGGTTCAGAACTCGTGGTTCCCCCTGGTGGACCGGAATCCGCAGACGTTCGTGAACATCTACGAAGCGGATGAGGAAGACTTTCAGAGGGCGACGCACCGCATCTACCACGACGCGGCCCGGCCGTCCGCGGTGAGGATCGGCATCCTGAAGGAATGACACCGGAACTCACACGCATCGATCAATTGTACGTATTTCGGGCGCAGCGTATTCCGTCGTTGTACGCGTCTGAGAGACAATTCTAGGAGGGGACTACGAGAGCCGGTCGAACTCCCCCTCGACTTGCTCCCACTGCTCGAATAGAGCTTCCAGCTCGGCCTGGAGATCGCTCCGTTCGGCCTGCAGTTCACGGACTTCACCGGGATCGGCTCGGTCGTAATACGTCGGGTCGGCGAACGTCGCGTCGATCGCCCCGACGGCTGTCTCGGCCTCTTCGATCCGAGTCGTGAGCCGGTCCCTTCGGCGCGCCAACTCCCTTGCCGGGTCTTGCTTCGGGGATCGGTGTGCGGGCTGGCTCTCTTCGACATCGACCGTTTCCTTGGCCGGACGCTTCTTCCGCGCCTTCAGCACGACCGTGTCCACGTCCAGGTGGTCGTCACCGCAGAAGTGGACGTAGTCTTCGTAGCTGCCCTGGTAGTCGCGGATTCCCTCCGCCGTGATCTCGACGATTCGGTTCGCCAGCCGGGAGACGAACCAGCGATCGTGCGACACGAAGATGAGGGTGCCGTCGTAGCTCCTCAGGGCCTCCACGAGAGCCTCGATCGACTCGAGATCCAGGTGGTTCGTGGGCTCGTCGAGCACGAGCACGTTGGGCTTCTCGATGGCGATCTTGCAGAACACGAGCCGGGCGGCTTCCCCTCCCGAGAGGGCACCCAGTTTCTTCTTTCCATCGTCGCCTGAAAACAGGACGCGGCCCATCTCGCCGCGCACGAAACCGTATGTCTTGCCGGGGCAGTACCCCGTGATCCACGCTTCGGCCGAGTGGCCCGCATTCTCGAACTGTTCCTGGTGGTCCTGGGCGAAGTAACTGGGGTGCGTTTCGTATCCCCACTTCACGGTCCCGGAGTCCGGCTCCAACTCGCCCATCGCGATCTTGAGCAGGGTCGACTTCCCGATGCCGTTCGGTCCCATGATGGCCAGCCGGTCCCCGCGGCCCACCGTCAGGTCCACGCCGTGCAACACCTCGTTGTCGCCGAACGCCTTCCGGATTCCCTTGATGTCGAGCACCTCGCGGCCGCTGTGGCGCCTCTCCTCGAACCGGAAGTTCGGATAGCGGCGTGAGCTGGCCGGCAGCTCCTCGAGGTCTTCCGCCTTCTTCTCGATGAGTCTGAGCTTGCTCTGAGCCTGCCGGGCCTTGCTGGCCTTGGCCCGAAAGCGATCGACGAACTTCTGGTGATGAGCGATCTCCCGCTCCCGGCTCGCGATGCTCTTTTCGCGGCGAGAGCGTTCCTCCTGTTTCGCCAGCAGGAAGTCGCTATACGTGCCGGTGTATTGAAGGACCGTCCGGTAGTCGACGTCCAGGGTCTGGCTGGACACGTTGTCCAGGAACCGGTGATCGTGGGAGATCACGACGACCGGGCCGGTGAAATCTCGGATGAACTTCTCCAGCCACCGGATCGAAAGGATGTCCAGGTGGTTGGTGGGCTCGTCGAGAAGAAGTGCGTCCGGCGCCCCGGCGAGTGCCTGTGCCAACAACACCCGGAGCTTGAAGCCACCGGACAGAGTGGACATCGGCTGGTGGTGAACGTTCGACGGGAACCCGAGACCTTCGAGGATCTCGGCGGCCCGAGCTTCGGCCGCATAGCCGTCGTGGTGCTGAATCGTCTCCTCGAGCTCGGAGAAGCGTTCTGCGTCGAAGTCGTCGTCGGCCCGGGCCAGGAGGGCTTCCTTGTCCACCATCGCCTGCCAGAGCAGGGCGTTTCCCCGCAGCGTGACCCCCAGGATCTGCTCGTCCTCGTAGATGAACTGGTCCTGGCGCAGAACACCCAGCTTCGCGTTCTTCGGAACCGACACGGAACCGGCGGAGGGGTCTTCGTGCCCCGCGATGATGTTGAGAAGAGTGGTCTTGCCCGAGCCGTTGGCTCCAACGAGCCCGTAGCGCTCACCCCGGTTGAGTTCCAGGGAAACGTCCGTGAACAACGGCTGGGCGCCGAACGATTTCGCGAGGCCGGAGATCGATATCATGGGGGCACATTGTACATGTGCGCCCCGGTTCGAACAAAGGCGACCGGTGGCTCCGCCTCAGCCTACCCGTGAAGGTGAGCCCAGCTGTGCGTCGCCTTCCGACATACTCCCCGAGCCGCGTGAGACGCGGACGAAAACCGGCTATACTGGCATCGGCGTAGGCGAGGTGAAGCGTCCGTTCGATTAGTCGGGAGGCCTGGAGATTCAATGATCCTGGTTACGGGTGCCGCGGGAAAGACGGGTCGGCGGGTCGTCCAGCGGCTCGCCGACACCGGCACTGAGGTCAGGGCGATGCTCCACACTCCGGAGCAACTCGAGCCCTTACTGGAGTTGGGCGCTCGCGAGGTGATGGTGGGTGACCTTCAGACTGTTGACGACGTTTCGCGCGCGATGGACGGCGTACGGACTGTCTACCATATCTGCCCCAACGTTCATCCCCGAGAGATCGAAATCGGAGAGCGGGCGATTGCGGCCGCGCTGGCCGCTGGCGTGGACCGGTTCGTGTTCCACTCGGTGTTGCATCCGGGCGTCGAAGCCATGCCCCACCACTGGCTGAAGCACCAGGTGGAGCGGAAGCTCGCGAGCTCGGGCCTCTCTTTCTCGATTCTCCAGCCGTGTGCGTACATGCAGAACCTGTCGGCTCATGTCCCCCGGATGACCGTGCACGGCCGGCTGGAAGTTCCATATGACGTGGGCGCTGAGTTCAGTCTCGTCGACCTGCGCGACGTCGCTGCGGCCGCGACGACCGTCCTCACGCAGTCAGGACACGAGGGACGCACGTACGAGTTGTGCGGTCCCGAGCCTCTCTCCCACACCCGACTGGCGCGGACGTTCGAGTCTGCGCTCGGGCGGCCGGTGGAGGCGGTCTCCAGCGATCCAGCGGAGTGGGAGAAGAAGGCTCGATCCTCGGGGCTCAGCGACTACGCGGTAGATGCCCTGATGAAGATGTTTCGCTGGTACGACCGGAACGGGTTCGTGGGTAGCCCGGAGGATCTCGAGTCGCTGCTGGCCAGACCTGCGACCTCATTCGCAGACTTCGTCGCTGAGGTGATCGCCTAACCCAGGGCGCGGCTCCACGAACTGCCACCCACCGATTCTTGCTCGAAACCCATCTTCAACAGGTAGTCGGCCGGCCGATCACCCCTCGTACGCGCAGCAATCGTCGAGTATCCACGATCTCGCAGGGCATCCCCGGTATACAGATAGCGTCCGATCTTGAAGTCCCGGTATCCGGGAATCGCGTAGTCCAGCTCGAGCTCGAGCGTGTCATCGTCGAGCACCCTGGCCACGAAGAGGCCAGCCGGGACGAGGTCGCGAAGGATGAACAGGGTCAGAACGTCGTCCTCCGGTTCGAATTTGAAGCCGGGCCAGGCTCCCTCAATGTCCCCGGCGAAGTGGTCCAGAAAGTAGCGGAGGTAGTTTGATTCTCTGCGCACCTCGAGGACCTTGAAGTACTCGTCCGTCCTCCGGATTTCGCGAAGGAAGTGGAGATGAATAAGGACGATGACGACGTTGGTCCATACGATAGGCCAGGCGCCGATCAGGTAGCCATACACCACGAACGTGACGGCTCCGGCGAGTCCAATCAGGCGAAGTTTGAGGATCGATCTCATTGCGAGCGACGTTACGACCAGGGCCGAGCCCACGTAGCCGATCACGGTATAGAACGTCGTGGCTTCCATGTCTTCCGTTTCGATTCAGGTCCTGTGCGCACCCTACGATGTAGTCGGGGCTGGGCGCTGTCCATTCTTCCCACAACGCCGGCCTGCGCCGTTTCATTGCCCGCCCGGCTCTACCCGATCACATTAAGACCTCCCCGGGGCATCCCCCGGCGTCGGACGGACTCACGAACGAGAGCCCAGACTCCGTGACCGCACCCACAACCGCGCCCGACGTGACTCGAAGCCTGGTCGCGGACATCCGCCACTAC
>CAYWLF010000247.1:0-4202 GCA_964458875.1 uncultured Gemmatimonadota bacterium | reverse complement strand
GGCACGTACTGGCCGATCCATATCAGCGCGTAAAGGATGGCCAATGCGGCAAGTGACGGGACGAGAATACCGGCACCCGTGCGGTAGATGAGGAATCCCACGACCACGGCTACGACCAGGCTCCCCCACACCGGGAGCACGGCCCCCGGGTTGGCCATGAAGAGATTCGCGATGATCACCGCGAATACTGCGTTGACCATGAGAAGCAGGAAGAAAATGAGCAGGAGGAACAGGACGCGGGCCCGATCCCCGACGATGTCCTCGGCCAGCGTCCCGATCGAGTTGCCCTTGTGGCGAGTCGAGATCCACAGGGTCCCGAAATCGTGAACGGCTCCGGCGAACACCGTTCCCAGGACGACCCAGAGAAACGCCGGCAACCAGCCCCAGATTACAGCGATCGCCGGCCCCACGATCGGAGCGGCTCCGGCGACCGAAGTGAAATGGTGCCCGAACAGGACGTGCCGATTCGTCGGTACGAAATCGACCCCATCCTCGAATTGGTGTGCCGGAGTGACGTAGTCGGGGTCGAGTTGATAGATGCGGCGAGCGATGTACCGGGAATAGACCCGGTACCCCGTAAGAAACGCCGTGACGCCGATCACGAGGAGTACGATGGCGCTCACGAGGAGACCTCCATCCGGTCTGCGGCCATCACCTCCAGCAGTCGTCCCAGCTCGTCCGTCCCGACCGGATCACGCTCCAGGAGCGGAAGGTAGGCCACCGGCCAATTCCGGAATCGCTTCTCGATGTCGGAAAGCTGATCAGCCTCCCTTTCTTTTCGGCGCAGCAGAAAGGAATCGGTTGTATTGCGTGGAAGTACCTGGTTTACGATCACGCCCCCCACCGGAATACCATGTCCCGACAGGGCCCGTATGACGCGATCCGTCTCCAGAATCGGCAGCCTCTCGGCGACCGTCACAAACACGAACGCCGTTCGATGAAGGTTGCCTAGAATGGCGCGGGTCCTCTCGAATCGCTCCCGCCGTTCCACCAGCGCGTCGAGCACCATGTCCCTGCCCTTCATATCCGAACCGGCAGCCTCTCCCGCGACGTTGCGCCACATTCGTCCGAGGGACGTGACCTTCTTCCGCTGAGCGATCATGGCACCCATCCAGGTCGTCATGAGCTCGGGCAGGGAAAGCAAACGCAGCGTCTGCCCGGAGGGGGCCGTATCGAAGATGATCCGGTCGAACCCGCCGTCCTCGACGATCCGGGTGAAGCGATCGAACAGGGCCGCTTCCTCGGCCCCCGGAGAGGCGCGTGCGATGTCCATCTGCCGCTCTACTTCGACCGCCAGGCGAGGAGGCGTCGAGTCGCCGATTCGCTTCTTCACTTCGGCCATGTAGCGCTCGGTCTCCAGGGCCGGGTCAAGCTCGACGGCCCAGAGGTTGGGGACTACCTCGCAGGGCTCGGGACCGAGTTCGCGTCCCAGGGCATCGCTCGTCGAATGAGCCGTGTCGGTGGACACCAGGAGTGTACGGGAACCCTCGTTCGCCGATTCCAGCGCCCGCGCGGCGGCCAGCGTCGTCTTGCCGACACCTCCCTTCCCCCCGAAGAAGAGGATTGGACGGCCGAGGGCTTCCCTCAGTGAGCGCAACCGACCGGCCCACAAATCAGCAGCAGCGGAACCCTCCTTCGGGTGCTTCCTCCATCCCCATCCTGAGGTGCCACTCGTGGAACTGATCCAGTGCCTCGGGAATCAGCTCCAGGGAATAGAACTGGACCGGGTTCGGGACTCCGAGCAGGTCGGAAAGTCCGAGCACATAGAAGAGGTCCCGCTGACGCAGGTATTCACGATGGATCGACCGGCGGTAGGGGGCGAAGTAGACACCTTCGTAGATGTCCCTTGCCCGCCTGAGCCTCCAAAGCAACTCGGAATCCGAGCCGGCGCCGGTCTTCACTCCGGCTCGCAGCGGATCTTCACGAGGTGAACCGTTCCCCGCGTCTGATTCGCCGCTATCGGGGAATCAGGGGTGAGGACCCTCGCCTCTCCCAGCCAGTCAGATCCGGCACGTTCAGCCCGCACCGTGAATGCATCCCGATCCTCGCCCGACACCAGCCGCACCCAGATCGAGTCCGGGGCCTGGGAGGCCCAGATGGCTTCCTGAAGCCCCGACGCCGCGCGGCTCCCGGACGTCACGGTGTAGACCGATTGCCCGGCCCATTCGGCCGGCTCCACGGCCGTCAACTCGATCGTGCCCGGCAAATAGGTCACGCCCGGCGACCACGAGTACTCGAGGCGATAGCAGCCCGTGAGCGTCTCGGCGGGCCGGACCAGCCGCACCGTGGGAACCGCGTGCCACGGGTCCAGCGCCGGCTGGAGACTCTTGGCTCTGGCTTCCTGTCGGGCGGCTCCAGCCGGTGGAGCGATGACCTCGCCCATCACGGCCGGGGCTTCCGCTCCGGGTTCCTCGGCCTGCGCGAGATCTCCTGTGCCGCGCAGGCGGACTGCCTCATCATCCGATACGGCATCCTCGTCAGGGCGCGCGAACCCGACCTCGTTATCCTCCGGCGCGTCAGCTTTCAGGTCGGCTCCAAGTCCCTCGGCATCGCTCTTCCGTGGGTCTGCATTGGTGCGGGCAAGCTGGTCCTCGCGCTGCCCCGCCGCGTCCTTCTCCTCGAGGGCCGAGACTTCATCGAAGAACGTCTCCAGGGATGCATCGGCCGGCGACTCCGTTTCGGCTACCCGGCTCGCGACCGTTGGATTGCCCTCGTTAAACGGATCCGTCCACCCCTTCTCCACCAGCACCGCTCGTCCGATCCAGCCTGCTCCCAGGGCAAGCATGACCGTAGCAGCCCAACCTAGCCGTTGTGCGGATAGCCAACCCCTTCTCAGCCGGCCGGGACCCGGCGCCGTGACCGAGAGGTCCGCATCTGAATCTTCGGCTTTGAGGCGAATCTCCTCGAAGGTCGGGGCCGAACCTCCCGGTAGTGCCGAAGCGAGGATATCGTCTGCTCCACTCCGCATCTCGCGAGCTGCGTCGAGGCGAGAAGCGCAGTCTGAGCACGACTCGAGATGGAGGCGGAGGGCCTCGTGCTCCTCCGATTCCTCGGGGATCGCTCCGTCGAGCCAGGCGTGCAGATCGCCGTCAGAGATATGTGGCATTTTGATCCTCCCCCATCCTGTGCGCCTCGACCAGCCGCTGGCGCGCCCTCGAGAGGGTCGTCCCGATCGCCCCACGTGCCAGGCCCGTCTGCTCTGCGATCTCGTCGTAGCTCAGACCGGCGTCCCAAAGAAGCAAGACCTCACGATCCCGCTCGCTCAAGCGATCGAGGGCCAACCGTACCGCCTCGCGCCGCTCACTGCGCTCCATCTCCTGCTCCGCATCCTCCGCTACGCGGCCCGACTCCTCCGCCCGCACGAGAGTCAGGTGCTTCCTCCTCCTCACGGCCGTACGGGCCTCGTCGCGCGCCAGGTTCCGGGCGACCGAGAATAGCCATGCCCTCGGTTGCTCGGGATCGTGTCGGAGCGCCCGCACGAAGGTCTCCTGGGCCAGGTCGTGTGCGCGATCGTCCTCCCACACCATGCGGTACAGGAATCGAACCAGGTCTTCGTACGAAGCCTCGTAGACTGCCGCCCAATCCGTGCCCAAGCCGTCCCTCGTTCTCTGGAAGACCATCTCCGGAGACTAAACATACGTTGGCGAAGCATCGTTGGCCCGGGGTGGTCAGGGCGGGCTTCTTCCTGGCGATCATGGCTCACCTCTCACCGTTAGGGGCGTCTTCGACTCCGCCCCTGATGACGAACCAGATCCGGACTATTGCACAGAGGCGGCCCGACGAGGTGTGTCGGGACCACCGCTGCCGAGATCTCTCAGGGAAGGTACCGGGTGGGTATCGGTTCCGATTCGGACTCGCCTTGCCAGTAGATGTTTACGATCCACCAGCGCTGGCCGTCGAATAATAGCTGGAAACTGTTGATCCCCCGGGCGAAAGGCTCTCCGTCAGCCTCTCGGCGGGACTCATATGTACTGAACGCGTGCGAGATATGGCCATAGTGCTCGTCCACCCTGTGGATCTCGACTTCGAAGAAGGCGTTTTCTGCGAACCACCCCTTGGCGTCCTGTATCCAGTCCTCCACTGTCATGAAGCGGGAACTGAATCCGCCTTCGGGTATCGGGAAGGACGGAATCAGCCTGGCCTCCGGTAAGAACAGGGAGCGCATCCGATCCCAGTCCCTTTCGTCACCGGCGGGCCCGGAA
>CAYWLF010000246.1:0-4210 GCA_964458875.1 uncultured Gemmatimonadota bacterium | reverse complement strand
GTCCTGGCTGCGCGGGGCAACTCGGGGATGCTGTTCTCGCGGTATCTCCTCGGTTTTTCCGAGAGCATCGGCCGACGGCTCCGGGTGGGCCCGCGGGAAATCGCCGAAGCCCTCTCAGCTGCAGCGACGTCTCTGCACGATGTATTGGAGGATCCCCGGGAGGGGACGATCATCACCGTGGCGCGAGACCTGGCGTCAGAAGCGCGGCGGCGGGCCCATTCGCGCCAGGACGTCTATCTGTGGCTGCGTGACCTGCAGGCGGCGTCTGAGCGATCGCTGCAGCGCACGATGGATCTCCTTCCGGTGCTCCGCGAAGCGGGCGTGGTGGACGCCGGGGCAAAGGGATTCGTTGCTTTCTTCGAGGGCGTGATCCACTACATCGAGGGGCACGCCCCGGGCGACGTGATCGCCGAGGCTCCTCTCGAACGGACTCATGGTGGAGATCGTCCTTCGCTGTACGTCGCGCGCGAGGGCGGCTACGGAGCTGATGAAGGACGGTACTGCACCCAGATCGCCGTTCGGGGGGAGGAAATTCCGGAGACGGCCGTGATTCGACGGGCCCTGAAGGGCATGGGGACGTCGACGATCGTGTTGCGAACTGGCCTGATGGCCAAGGTCCATATTCACGTGGACGCGCCGGAGGCCGTGCGCGACCTGCTCGCTGGCTATGGCGAAATCGTGTCCGAGGTGATTGAGGACACGCAGCTGGTCGGAGCCGGCCGGCACGTGGCGGTCGTCACCGATTCAGCCGCCGATCTTCCACAGGACTGGGCGGAGAGACACGGTGTATCGGTCGTCCCCCTCCAGGTAATCGTGGGGGACCGGACCTATCGGGATGGGATCGATCTGGACAGCCAGGGGCTGAAGGAGATTCTCACGACGCCGGGGGCGCCGACCCCCAAGACTTCCCAGCCCCCTCCTTCGCTGTTTGTCGAACGATTCAACACGGCGCTGGAGAGGGGAGCGGAGCAGCTCCTGGGCATCTTCGTGAGCAGCGCGCTGTCGGGAACGTACGGTTCGGCAGCTGCGGCGATGAGAGACTTCGAGGTGCCGACGAAGGTGATCGACTCGAGGTCCGGCTCGCTGGGCGTCGGACTGCTCGTCGCCCGTGCCGTAGAGCTCCTGGATGACGGGCACAGTCTCGACGACGTGTCCGCGGAGCTGACGGCTGTCCGCGATCGCTCCGGCATATTCCTGACCGTGAACACTTTCGAATATCTGCTTCGTTCGGGTCGTGTGGGTCGCGCGAAGGCGTGGCTGGGTGGCATGCTCGACCTGAAGCCTATTCTGTCACTCGACGACGAGGGCCGGGTCATCAAGGCGGGGACGGCTCGAGGCACCGAGGCCCTGCAGGAGCAGGTGCTGCGGCTGCTGCAGGAACGTCTGTCCGGTGCCAGCCGATACCGGCTCGGGGTCGCGCATTTTGCGGTCCCAGATGTCGCCGAGAGCCTCGTCAGTCAACTGAAGGCGCGCTTCGATCCCGTTGAGATACTCAGCGGTCCGACGACCGCATCGTTGGCTGTGCACACGGGTCCCGGAGCCTGGGCCGTCGCCTACCAGGTCGAAGAGTGAGTCGAATCCCACCCCGTTGAGGAGCCCGGACGTGTCGCTAAACACGTCAGGGGCGTCCACCGGTTCCATCCCGACAGCTGTGAGGAGCACGTGGCCCAAGCGCGAGAAGAGTACGAGCAGGATGATACTGGACGGCCCGACGAAGTGGCGGTTGCGGTTGAAGCCGCGCTCGAAAGAAACTCCAGGGAGACAACGCTCCTCGATCTGCGGGGCGTTTCGGACGCGACCGACTGGTTTCTAATCGCCAGTGGCGATTCGGATACTCACACACGCGCTATCGCGGACAACATCATAGAGCGCATGCGCGAGGCGGGGTTCCGACCTGCGGGTGTGGAGGGGAAGGCCGGCGCGAATTGGATCCTTCTCGACTTCATCACGCTGGTGATTCACGTATTCCTGCCCCGCGCACGCGACTACTATGACCTGGAGAGGCTGTGGGGCGATGCGCCCACCCTGGCCGTCGAGTAGACGACGTTCCAGGCTGTTTCTTGCCACCGGTTTCGCGGCTCCTCATGTTGCCGACCAACGGTGAAGGCGAAGGCACCCCGCCAGGGAAAGAGGCGCGTTGAATCCCATTTCAAATAGGGTACGTCTGAAAGGCGGTCGCGCCCTCGCAGTCGCGTTGATTCTGCTCGCGGGTGCGTGTGATCGATCGTCCGGGCCTGAGGTACAGCAGCCGGAGCCATCCCTCCGGGGCGCGAGCCTGGTGGTCGGGACTTCCGTCGATCAGTGGAGCCTTCTCAGCGTGCCTCGAGACGGTGGCCTCGCGGAGGCCCGAGATCTTGCGGATCTAAGCCGGGTGGTGTGGACAGGTACGACCGAGCTTCCCGCTTCCGTGGAGGCGCGCGCGATCCCCGAAGGTCGAGTCATTCTTCGGACGGCCGAAGGCGTCGTTCACACGTACGACCCGGTCTCGGATGCTCTGGTGCACGTGGGAGAGATCGCGCCGGAAGCCGTCTGGCTGGGTGACGGTCTGGTGGGCCTCTACCTGTCTCCGGGTGGGGCGCTGCTCGAGATCTCGCGTGATGACGCCTGGAGCTACGGATTGGTCGGGGATGTGTCCTGGGCCGCCCCGGCCGATGGCGGCGTGTTGGTAGTCCTCGACGATGCGTCTGAGCAGCGAACCCTGTGGCTTCTACACCGCGACGAGGACGAACCCGCGGAGATGGGCACGGCCCCCGTTGGCTTGCCGGGCGTAGTGACCGCATGGGGCCGACGAGCGGTTCTCGCATCTACCACCGGTCGTGGCCTCGTCGTGCTCACGGTCGAGCCCATCGAGCAGGCGGGTGAACTCGACATGGGCGGATCGATCACAGCGCTGGCGGCCTCCCCGTCCACGCACGAAATATACGTGGCCCTGGACGACCCGCCACGCCTCGTCGCCGTCAATCGCTTCAATCTCACGAGTCGAACGGTCGCGGACTTGCCCGGGCCTGCGACCTCCGTACGTCCGAGCCTGTTCGGCGAGGGGATTCTGGTGGCGCAGGACGGCCAGGCGTCATGGGTTCCGGTGGGCGGCGGTAGCCCCGTGCGCCTGGGTTCCGGGTGGGGGGAGGATCTGCCGGTGGGGCTACCGGACGGACGGGTGGTCGTGGCGACGGCGGAAAAGATTATGGTGGTCGATGTGCGCGCGGGTGGACGGGCCGATATCGAGGAGGCGCAGGTGGATCGCTGGTGGTTGCCGATCCACTGGAATCCGGCGAGCGCGGCAGTTACGACGGACCGGGTACAAGCCCGGGTCGTGGGCGCCGAACCCGCTCTGTCAACGGATCCGGAGAGGGCTGTCGACCCGGCGACCACGGGGGAGCGACCAGCCGACACAAGCGCCCCCCTGGCGGAGGCGGTCCGTCCCACCGAGTCAGGGCCGCCCGCTGGTTTCTACGCCATCGTGGGGTCGGCAAGGCAGGCGGAGGGTATCCGCTCCCTGGTTCAGTCTCTCGAGGACGCAGGCTTCGCCACACAGGTTCAGAGTTTCCCTGACGAGGCCGGACGGACGTGGTACAGAGGACTGGTCGGTCCCTACCGCTCCCGCTCGGAGGCAGATGCCGCGGCGCGCCAATTGCTTCGGGAGCGGCGTCTCGAGGCTTGGGTCACAGAGGTTGGAGCCGGCGGACGCCCGGAGGAAGAGTCGATCTGAACGAGTGAGCGGGATCATCGAAGACACGGGTCGAGCGGGGGTGCCGGCCTGGCTCCCCGAATCAGCGCGAAGGGTCATCCTCGCAGGAGGCCCGTCCTCGGGCGATCGAGGAGGATTGGCAGCTGTCGAGTTGGCCGAACTGGTAGCTGACCACAGACCGCGAACGCTGCTCGTCAACACGGTAGTCGGGTCCTACGGTCCCGACCGTGTCCTCGGAGCCGACGACCGTCCTGGACTCGGTGAAGTCGTCGCGGGCCTCGGGCGCATGCGCGACGCTGCGGCGACGCCGCGGGGGCGGTCTTTTCTCTTCATTCCTGCCGGTACGTCGTCGCCCGGAATCGATCAGTTGTGTACCGCGCCTGCTTTCCGGCACCTGGTAGGGGCGGCAGGGCGTGGTGGGACGCTTCTTCTACACGTTGCCGCGGAGGATCTCGGCCGGCTGTTTCATGAGGCCGCGGCCGGCGACCGCTTAGAGTTTGACGGTCTCGTCCTCCTGGGCGA
>CAYWLF010000245.1:0-4216 GCA_964458875.1 uncultured Gemmatimonadota bacterium | reverse complement strand
TGATCGGCGGGGACACGGGACCCAACTTCCAGATGCGGCGCTTCATCATGCAGCCTGGAGGTGGGATGCCCCGCCACACCAACACGGTGGAGCACGAACAGTACGTGCTGCGGGGTCGGGCGAGCGTCGGTATCGCCGACGAGACCTTCGAGGTGTCGGCCGGAGACGTCGTCTTCATACCGGCCGGCGTACCTCACTGGTACCGGGCGGCGGACTCCGGCCCATTCGAGTTCCTTTGCATGGTGCCCAACCTGCCCGATCGTATCGAGATGGTGTCTGAGGAAATCTGAACGGCCTGGCCGCTGGTCAAGCGATCGGGCGCCGCCTACCTTCTTCACCTCGATTCGCGGTCCTGCCGTCCACGAGACGCCGCGGGACCGCCACGGTCACTCGAATCATCGACGGGTAAGCGATGAGCGATTCCATGCTGAGGGTTTCCCTCCCTGACGGATCTCTGAAGGAACTGCCCGCGGGTTCATCGGCTGCGGATCTTGCGGCCTCCATCGGTCCGGGCCTGGCCCGCGCCGCCGTAGCCGCGAAGGTCGAGGGCGAATTGCGGGACCTGCACCGCCCGCTTCCAGACGGTGCGGTCGTGGCGATCGTGACGCGGGGCGATGAAGACCCCGACGCGCTCTACGCGCTCCGTCATTCCACGGCGCACGTGCTGGCGACGGCCGTCCGTGAGCTCTTTCCAGGCGCGGGAATCGGCTTTGGGCCCCCGATCGAGAACGGCTTCTATTACGACTTCGATGTACCCGAACCGTTCACTCCGGAGGACCTGGAGAAGATCGAAGCCCGCATGGCGGAGGTGGTCAAGGAGGGGTACGCGTTCGAGCGACGGGAGGTGAACCGGGGAGAGGCCGAGAGTCTCTTCGCGGACGATCCGCTGAAACTGGAGCGCCTGGCCGAGATTCCCGAAGGGGAGACCATCTCGACGTACACGGATGGCCCCTTCACCGACCTGTGCCGCGGGCCGCACGTGGCGTCTACCGGCGAGATCAAGCACTTCAAGTTGCTCTCGGGTGCCGGCGCGTACTGGAGAGGTGACGAGACGCGTCAGATGCTCCAGCGCATCTACGGCACGGCGTTCTACGACAAGAAGGCCCTGGCGGCCTACCTGACGCAGATCGAAGAGGCGAAGAAGAGGGACCATCGGAAGCTCGGCCAGGACCTGGACTTGTTCAGCTTCCACGAGGAGTTCGGGCCCGGCCTGGTGGCGTGGCACCCGAAGGGGGCTCGCATCCAGATGAGGCTCAGGCGATGGATCGAGGATCTCCTTCTCACGCAGGACTACGAGTTCGTCTACACGCCCCACGTGGCCAGTGAGGCGCTGTTCCGCAGGTCCGGCCACTTGCCGGCCTACGCGGAGAACATGTACCCGGCCATGCAGGATGAGGGCGACGGAGATGCTTTCCGGGTCAAGCCCATGAACTGTCCGGGCCACACCATGATTTACGCGGCGCGGCAGCGGAGCTACCGGGATCTGCCGCTCCGCCTGTCTGAGATCGCGAATGTTTACCGGTACGAGCGGTCCGGGACGCTGCACGGTTTGCTGCGCGTGCGCATGCTCACCATGGACGACGGCCACCTGTTCTGTACTCCCGACCAGGTGGAGGACGAAATCTTCACCTGTATCGACCTGGTTGACGAGGTTATGGGGACGCTGGGGCTCGAGTACCGGCTCGACTTCTCGACCCGTCCGGAAAAGCGGATCGGCGCTGACGAGGTCTGGGACCGGGCCGAGGCCGATCTGCGGCAGGCTCTCGACCGGGTGGGTCGGCCGTATGGGGTCGATGAGGGTGGCGGGGCGTTCTACGGTCCCAAGATCGACATCAAGTTCAAGGACGCGATCGGCCGTGAGTGGCAGGGCGCGACCATTCAGCTCGATTTCAATCTGCCGGAGCGCTTTGAGCTCGAGTACATCGGGGCGGACAACAAGCCGCATCGGCCCGTGATGATTCACCGCGCCATCTTCGGGACCCTGGAGCGGTTCACCGGGTTCCTGATCGAGCACTTCGCGGGGGCGTTTCCGGTCTGGCTCGCCCCCGAGCAGGTCCGGGTCCTTCCGATCACGGACGAGCAGGCGGACGGCGCAGCCGCGATCGTGAAGACGCTGCGCGCCGCCGGTCTCGCAGCCGAGCTCGACGTGCGCTCCGACACTCTGAACTACCGAATTCGGGACGGCGAGCTGAACAAGATCCCGTACCTGCTAGTCATCGGTGGGCGCGAACTCGAGGCGGGTACGGTGGCCGTGAGGGCTCGCGGCGCCGAGAAGAAGCAGGTCGTGATGCCGGTTCAGGAGTTCGTCGATCGCGTCACGGAAGAGGTACGCACGAGGGCCCTGGTCCCGTGAGCGGATGGAACGGTCGCTGATGTCGACCGGTGGCCAGGTGGAGTTCGGGAACTGGACGCGGCGCGCCTTCGTCGGGACGACCGGGACGGGTCTGGTGGCATCCGTCATGCCGAGCGAGTGGGTCCGCAGGGAGGCCGGGGAATGGGTTGCCGTCGTCCTCGGGTCGATCCAGGACGGTGGGTTGCCACAGGCCGGTTGTTACACGGAGCGGTGCGATAGAGCACGGTCCGAGCCCTACTACGTTACCTCCCTGTGCATCAGCGAACCCGACACCGGGAGTGCCTTCCTGGTGGACGCGACGCCGGACATCGCGCGCCAGCTCGATCTGATTCCGGGAGACGCGTTTCGCCGCCGGGCGTCGAAGCGAAGGCCCTTCGACGGAATCCTCCTCACACACGCGCACATCGGGCATTACCTGGGCCTCGCGCTTCTCGGGCGGGAGGCCCTCGCCATCGAGCCGACGCCCTGCTACTGCAGTGCCCGGATGGCCGAGTTCCTGGCTGCAAACGGGCCGTGGAGCCTCATGGTAGAGGAGGGCCGGCTCGACCTCCGCGTCCTGGAACCTGACCGGCCCACGCGGCTGGCCGAGGATCTCGAGGTCACGGCTCTCCCGGTCCCTCACCGGGACGAGTACTCGGACACGTTCGGCTTCGTGTTCCGCGGACCAGGACGATCTCTGCTGTATCTGCCGGACATCGATCGCTGGGACGTGTGGGACCGCAGGATCGAGGACGTGGTGTCGAATGTCGATGTTTCGATGCTCGATGCCACCTTCTACTCGGCTGCCGAGGTGGGGGGGCGAAGCCAGGAGCAGATTCCTCATCCCCTGGTCACGGACACGATGCGACGGTTGGAGCCGGCCGTGAGGACCGGCCACACGGTGGTGCTCACGCATCTCAACAACTCGAACCCGGTACTGGACGAGGACAGCCCCGAGCGGGCTCGGGTACTCGAGGCCGGGTTCAAGGTCGCCAGGGCAGGGCAGACCTACCGGTTGTGAGCGGCAGCGGCTCCGTGCTCGACACTCCACTCACACGTGACGCCGGGATCGCCGTTCCCCTGATCGGCGGCGCGATGTATCCGTGCGGCAACCCCGAGCTCGTCGCGGCCGTGTCCGAAGCGGGCGGTATCGGGATCGTGCAGCCTGTGTCGCTGACCTACGTGCACGGACACGAGTTCCGGGCCGGCCTTCGGTACATGCGGACGCTGACGTCGCGTCCGATCGGATTCAACGCCCTCATCGAGAAGTCGTCTCGCCGATACCGGGAGCGCATGGTCCAGTGGGTCGACGTGGCCCTCGAAGAGGGCATTCGGTTCTTCGTGACGTCGCTCGGGAATCCTGCGTGGGTCGTGGAACGAGCCCGAGCCGTGGGGGGAGTCGTCTATCACGACGTGACCGAGAGGAAATGGGCTCAGAAGGCGGTGGACGGGGGAGTACAGGGTCTGATCGCCGTCAATGATCGGGCGGGTGGACACGCCGGTCCCCACTCCGCGGAACGGCTGCTGGATCGGGTCGGAGACCTGGGTTTGCCCGTGGTGTGCGCCGGAGGGATCGGAACCGAGAGCGACTTCCTCGAGGCCTTGCAGATGGGGTACGCGGGCGTCCAGATGGGGACGCGGTTCATCGCGACGGTGGAATGCTCCGCGAGCGAAGCCTACAAGCAGGCGATGATCATGCTTGGCAGGGAAGTAATAAAAGAACAAACCAGTCAATAATAATATGGCAAACTTGTCCATCTGAATGAGATGGAGGCGCCTGTGCGGGAATCTCTGCCAGGAAAATAACTAAAGAAAATGGAAATGAGCATGCAATTCAGAACCTGTATTCGTCAGGCTTTACTTTTCACGTCACTGTTATTTGTC
>CAYWLF010000244.1:0-4292 GCA_964458875.1 uncultured Gemmatimonadota bacterium | reverse complement strand
GCTCTCGGTCATGATGCCCGGGGAGGTACCGACCGTGAGTGCAGAATTCTCCAACGTGTACGACGATGACGAGCGCGCGAAGTCGTATGCAGACCTCGAGTTCCCGGGGACCTACTGGCTGGCGTACCGTGATATCCCCGCCCTGGTCGAGGCTCACGTTAGCGGTCGGCGAGCCCTCGATTTCGGGTGCGGAACGGGACGCTCGACACGCTTCCTCCGCGACCTCGGATTCGACGTGGTCGGCGTGGACATCGCGGAGAGCATGCTGGCCAGGGCTCGGGAGAAGGACCCGGAGGGGGACTATCGCCTCGTACCCGACGGGAAGCTTCCTGGACTGGAGCAGGAATCGTTCGATCTCATCCTGTCTGCATTCACGTTCGACAACATTCCCGTCCCGGAGCAGAAGGTTGCGCTCCTGACGGAGTTGCAGCGACTTCTCGCTCCGGGTGGACGGATGGTGAACCTGCTGTCGTCACCCGAGATCTACCTGAACGAATGGGCCTCGTTCTCCACGCGCGACTTTCCGGAGAACCGGGCCGCGCGCGATGGAGACACGGTACGCATCATCATGCTCGACGTGGAGGACAGTCGGCCGGTCGAGGACGTCGTGTGCACGGGCGAGACCTACAGTGAGGCGTTCAAGCAGGCGGGACTCACGCCGACGCAGGTGCATCGACCCCTTGGGCGACCGGACGAACCGTTCGATTGGGTGAGCGAGACCGAGATCTCGCCGTGGGTCATTTACGTGCTCGAGAAAGTCAGCTGAATGCGAATCGTAGGTGGTAAATGGGCCGGACGCGACCTGGTTTCTCCCGGCCTGAGGATCCGTCCCACGGCCGAGGCCGTCCGCGCCCGGTGGCTGGACCTCCTGGCGGAGTCCCTGGAGGGCGCGGGGGTGCTCGACCTGTTCGCTGGCTCCGGGGCGCTTGGACTGGAGGCGCTTTCACGTGGCGCCAAACGGGCGGACTTCGTGGAGAACGGCAGCGCCAGCCTTCACGCCTTGAAGGCGAACGTCGCGGCCTTCCATGCCACGAAAAAGTCCAGGATCTTCAAGCGCGACGCAATTCCCTTCGTAGAGGCTCTCCCCGAAGCAGCCTACGACATCGCTTTCGCCGACCCGCCCTATGGATCGAAGAAACTCGATCGAGTAGTCAACCAATGGCACGAAGTGCCGTTCGCACGCATTCTCGGGGTCGAGCACCTGAAGGAGCACCGCCTGGAAGGCAAGGCAAAGCGGTACGACCTTCCCGGCGACACGCGCATTACGCTGTTCACGGCCCCCAAACGGAGATCACGATGAGGAAGAGCGTGCTGCTCTCGACAGCGTTCGTCATCTGTCTCACGGCGTGTTCGAACGGAGATGCGGACCGGGTCGCGGCGGATGAGGAAGTTCCGGTGCCGGCCAGTTCGATCACCCTGGCCGCGACCCCTCCCATGGGATTCAACACGTGGAATCGATTCGGGTGCGACGTCAGCGACGAGTTGGTTCGCGGAATCGCGGACGCCATGGTGGAGAGCGGGATGCGCGACGCGGGCTACGAATACGTGGTGATCGACGACTGTTGGCAGGTCGATCGCGGCGACGATGGCCTGATCGTGCCCGATCCGGACCGGTTTCCGGACGGAATGAAGGCGCTGGCCGACTACGTGCACGGGCAGGGCCTGAAATTCGGGCTGTACACGGACGCCGGGCCGAAGACGTGTGAAGGTCGACCCGGATCGCTCGGCTACGAAGAGGTCGACGCGAACACGTATGCCGGCTGGGGCGTGGACTACGTCAAGGTGGACTGGTGCCACTCTGATTCCCTGAGCGCTCCAGTCCAGTATGCAAAGGTCCGCCAGGCGTTCGACGACTCCGGCCGGGACATGGTTCTCAGTATCTGCGAGTGGGGCCGCAATCTCCCGTGGGAGTGGGCCGGCGAGATCGGTCAGCTGTGGCGCACCACGGCCGACATCCGGGACAACTGGCCCAGCGTGCTGTGGATCCTTGAGGCCAACAACCGGCACCAGGCCGCTGCAGGGCCCGGACACTGGAACGATCCCGACATGCTGGAGGTCGGCAACGGCGGGATGACCCTGGAGGAATACAGATCCCATTTTTCACTCTGGGCGATGATGGCGGCGCCGCTGATCGCAGGGAACGACCTGCGGGCCATGTCTGACGATATCCGGGAGATCCTCACGAATGAGGAAATAGTCGCGGTAGATCAAGATCCGCTCGGTGTCCAGGGCCGGGTAGTCCTGGACCGCGGCTATGGCGCCCAGGTGTGGGCGAAGCCATTGGCAGACGGATCGGTTGCCGTGGCGCTGTTCAACCAGCGGGAAGGCGAGATGGAGGGATCGGTTTCCTGGCACGAGATTGGCTTGGATCCGGGGCCCGCGACCGTGCGCGACCTGTGGCTCCACGAAGACTCAGAGCACGAGGACGACGGTAGCTACGCCACGAGGCTTCGAAGAGAGGTCCCGGGGCACGGGGTGGTCATGCTGCGGGTGACGCCGGCAGGGAGTTAGACCTGCGCGACGGGGACACCGTGGCTTGCCGGTCCGGTGCAGAAAGGTGGGCGCTAACCTACTCCGGCCTACATGAGCCGCTGCGCGGCCATCCAGACTTCCGCGACCTTATCGATTGGCTCCATGCCGAGCAGGACCGTCTGCGCGAGGCGATCTAGCCGCGTGGTATGTGTTGGATTCTGCAGTGTGAACTACCCGGGCCCTTTGGGCTGAGGCCTGGGATCCGGTTCGGACGCGAGGGACGACTCGAACACGGCCCAGACTGGCGCATCGTGCGTCCCGGTGCAGCCGGGGTCAGTTCGATAGCGGGAGGCTGACCTGTAGGAGCGTTCCACCAGCCTCACGGTTCGAGGCTCTTACCTCTCCGCCGTGCACCTCAGCGACCGCCCGTACGATCGACAGGCCGAGTCCGGTTCCTTCCGCCGAGTGCGCGTCGTCGGTGCGCGAGAACCGCTCGAATACTCTGTCGATCTGGTCAGCGGATATGCCGGGGCCGGTGTCGGCGACTTTCAGCACCAGCTGCTGACCTGACGGAGTCGCGGACACCTCGATCCTGCCACCCTCGGCCGAGAACTTCACGGCGTTGTCCAGCAGGTTCCATATCAACTGGTCCATGAGCTTGGCGTCATACACGCCGGTCGCTTCGGCGGGAGCGTCAAGAGTCACCTCGAGCTTCTTGTCCGCGATTCGGGATTCAAGCCTACCGAGCGCGAAACGAATCCGCTCACCCAGGTCGACGGCCTCGAGGCGTAGAGTCATCATGCCCGAGTCGGAGCGGGCCAGCGTCAGGAGATCGTCAGCCAGGTCACTGAGCCGCACAGATTCCTCGAGAGAGCTGCCAATCACACGGCGATACTCTTCGGGGCTACGCTCCCGCCGGAGCGCCAGTTCCAGCTCCCCCCGGAGCGCCGTCAGTGGCGATCGGAGTTCGTGACTGGCATCCGCCGTGAATCGCCTCTGGGACTCGAACGCCTCGTCGATCCGGCTGAGCATCGTATTCAGTACGTGCACGAGGCTCGCGAACTCTCGGGTCTCGGCATAGGCGCTGATCCGCTCCCCCTGTTTGTCTCCGCTGATCCCCTCCGCCTGTGCGATGATCTCGTTGACGGGACGAACGGTCTTTCCCGCCAACCACCAGCTGCCGATGAAGGAACCGACCGACACGAGGAGCACGATTCCACTAAGAAAGAACCCTGCGGTTCGCATCGTACGGTCTCGCGCGGATAAGGGCGCGGCGACCTGGATGATGTGCCGCTCGTGGCTCTCGCCGAGACGGCCGAGGGGATAGAAGACCGATCGCACGTGCTGTTCGCCCAGGCGGCCCTCGCTCCACGCGAACTCGCCTGAGGCCGCTTGGACCAGCGCCACCGAGTCCACCGGCAGGTCGACTGTCAGGTACTGGCTGCGAAGGAGACTTTCCCCGGACTCGCTCCATATCTGGGCGTACCGATTCAGATCGCCCAGGGAAACCGCTTCTTCGGCGGTCACATCCCATTCGTGGAAGCGCATCTCTCCGCTCGGGTCGTCCGTCACGGATGACGCCTGGATGGAGGCAACACTCAGAAGGCTGGCGTTGATCTGCCTGTCCAACGCTTCTCGGAGGACGAGGTAGCCGATCGCAGCAACGAGAACGATGCCCACGGCTACGGCCGCCGCGTATCTGGATGCCAGTTCGAAGCGGAGAGACCTCCTCATTCGGGCGTTCCGGTGCTCAGCATGTACCCGACGCCCCGAACGGTGTGCAGGACCGGCGGCCTCTCGCCCGACTGCAGTTTCTTGCG
>CAYWLF010000243.1:0-4299 GCA_964458875.1 uncultured Gemmatimonadota bacterium | reverse complement strand
CGCCGACGATCTCCTCGGAGCTCGACCAGAGCTTCCGGGTGGGCGATCCGCCTGTCTCCAACAGCACGATCACGGTCCGGGCCGATGCGGCGGCGCCGACGATCACGGCGGCCAACGACATCCGGATCCGCATTCCGTTCGGCTTGAACATGCAGTGGGATGTATCCGACGTGACGGCCCTCATCCTGGGCGCGGGGGCGGCCAAGGTGTCGAGCACGGTGAGCTACGAGGACGGCGGGAAGACACTGGTGATCGACGTGCTGACGGACTTCGATCCAGGCGACCTGATCACGATCGCGGATCTCAGCTTCGCCAACTTCACGGCCGCCTCGTTGGATGACAACCTGGAGCTGGAGGTCGGCAACGACGGCCAGGTCTCGGCGTATGACGACAAGGTCATCTTCATCGTCCTGATCCTGGTGACGCCCGACATTCACTCTTCGAGGGACCAGTTCTTCACGGTAGGGGATCCTTCCACCTCGATCGTGGCCATCCGCGTAACAGACGACGATGACATCGCGCAGATCACGGCGGCGAACGACATCCGGATCCGGATCCCGGCCGGTCTCGACATGGTTTGGGATGTGACGGACGTGACGGCCCAGATCGGCGCTCGGGCCAGCACCAAGGTGTCGCCCAACGTGACGTACGAGGACGGAGGCAAGACGCTCGTCCTGGATGTGATCACCGACTTCGTGGCCCGCGACTGGATCAGCGTACGCGGCCTCAGCGTCACCACGTTCAGTTCGGCCGGCGCTGCCGGCCGGCTCGAGCTCGAGGTGTTCAACGACGGCTCGACGTCTTCAATCGACGGGTACATCAAGCAAATCCTTGGTTCGGTCATCAGCGTGGATGTGTGGCCGGACACGGTGAGTGCCTCCCGGCTGCCGAGCAACGGATCGAATTACTCGGTAGACTTCACCGTATCGAACCTCGGCAACACCACGGACAACTACGACCTGCTTACCTCCGCCGCGCCTGGTACGGCGATCACGGTGGTCTCGATCACCGGAGCGGGTGTATCCCAAGGGGCGGATCCGGACAGCGCCTACCTGGCGAGTCTGCCTGCGGGCGAGTGGGCGACAGTCACCGTCACCTATTCGGTGGGCGTCGTCCCGGTAGCTACCATCGACACGCTCAGCTTCCTGGCCCGATCGGTGGCGAGCCCGACGCAGTCGGATGACGGACAGCTCATCCTCACCGTAATCCGCCCGAACATCACGATCTCCAAGGTCGTGAATCCGAGCGGCACTCAGGCTCCGGGCACCGACCTCACCTACACGGGCACGCTCACCAACGCGGGCACGGAGGAAGCAGTCGGCGTCTCGTCCGTGAGCTCGATTGCGCCGGAGACCGAGTTCAAGCTGGGGAGCGTCGTGACGACGTTCGCGGCGGGTATCGGCGTGGTCGTCGAGTATTCCGACGACCACGGCGCTGGCTGGACATACACCCCCGTCTCGCTCGGCTGCGGAGCCCCGGCGGGCTACGACGGGTGTCTCACCGACATCCGATGGACGCTCCAGAATCCGCTGTCCGCAAGCGCGCCCGACAACGCCGGCACCATGGAGTACGTCGCGCGCATCGAGTAGGGGGGGAGCGCCGTCGCGCTCACTCCGCACGCATGGCCTGCCAGACCGGCTTCCCGAAGGCGATCAGGCATGCCCACCCGGCAAGCACGCCGGGAACGAAGCTGGCTGCGAAGATGTGAGCCCCACCGGCCCAGCTCGATTCCTTCCACACGAAGAACACCCCTGCCGGGATGAAGAACACGCAGCTGAGCGCTACCAGTAGCAGTCCCATCGTCTTCTGTCTCGCCAGGAGGAGCACACCCACGACGAGACCGATGAGGAGGACCGCCGGGACCGCGACGTGCCACTCGACTCGGTAGCGGTACACGGAAACGAACACGAACAGTCCCACGGCGGAGGCGAGGTTCAGGATGAGCGTCCAGCGCACGAGTCCCATCCGGAGACCACTCCAGTCCGTCGCGGCTCGACCTTCGTAGCGCTCGAACATGACCCGACCGGAAAGCGTCACGAGGAGCAGGACGGAGGCGACCAGGGCGATGGTCTGCTGCATCAACGGAACGCCAGGGGGAAGCCCGAATGTGAGATACAGGGCCCACGGGAGAACTGCTACCGCGGCCGCGAGCCCCAGCCACCGTCCCCAGTACTGCTCCGCGGCCAGTCCGATGATAGCTGCGCCGAGCGGGACGAGGAGCAGCTTCGTGGCTACGACGAGTCCCGGGTTTACGCCATAGGCGCCCCGGTCCAGGGTCACGATCAGGCCGCCGAGCGCGAGCAGGGCGCCGATGGCGACCGTCTTACGGATCAGGATCATCTTACCCCCCTGCGGATACCTCTTCATTGAACCGCGACGGGCCGCGATAGTTCACTATACCGTCAGGTTCACCAACGAAGGAAGCTGCGATGCCCACGACTTCCCCGCCGCCATTGACAGCGGGTCGTGGGCGAGGCGTTTATGGATGAGATCCCCTCGCCGGGGTCGACGGCCGGTTCTCGCCTTCGTCACGGTTCCGACACCCGGCCTCCATGGAGGTCGAATGTCGGTCTATGACCACTCGGCCCACGTAGCCGAACAGACATACCGCAGGCGCCTCCGAAAGGACGTACTTCACGGCGCATTCGCCGGCGTCCTTGCCGGCATGGCGATCATGATCGTGTTCTTCACCTATGACATGCTGTGGTTCAAGCCGCTGGCCACACCCGATTTCCTTTCCGGGTCATTTCTCGGCGGTGGTGACCCTGGTGCCGAGCCAAGCAGTGGACTGAGAACGACGCGCATAGCGATTTTCTCGACTCTCCACTTGCTCATATTCACGTTGATCGGGATTGCATTCGCGAGGTTCTTCCGCTTCACTCAGCTGTCGAAGACGTTGCTCGTCGGGGGGCTGTACGGCCTCATCGCCTGCACGGCCATCTTCAGCGCCACTCTGCAGGTGACCGGCACGCAAATGTCGGGGGAGTGGGGATGGCCGGCTCTGCTGGGCGGCAACTTCCTGGCCGGCATCGTGATGGTAGTGTTCCTTCGGCGGGCTGAGCAGGTCGATCCTTCCGACTGACCATGGCGGCACTGGCGTCACTTCGCCGGCAGCTCCACGATCTCGATCCACTCCCCGTCCGGCAGTTCGTGACGCTTGACCACGGGTGGCCCTCCGACGAATTCTGAGACTCTGCGCACGTAGTCGTCTAGCTCGGCGGGGCGGGGCTCGAACACCCAATTTCCGTACGCGATGAGCCACGTGCTCCCCCCAGTCTCATCGTCGAGCGTGGCCGGATCCGGCGCCCACAGGACCGGACCGGGAGCGTGGGCGAGGACCTGGAAGTGGATTCGCCCGCCCATCCCCACGAATTTCGAGTAGCGAGGCGCGGGGCCCGTGTCATCGCGGCTCGCGAACACCACCCAGCGGTCGCCGGGCTCCGATTCGCGGCCCAACTCCGAGACGACTTCGCGGGCGATCCCATCGGCCTTCGAATGGTAGGGCCGCGCAATATCGCGGGCGATCCCGGCGATGACCACCACCAGGAACGGGAGAACCGCGATCGGAACGGCGCGAATCGTGCGCCGAGCCCCCAGCGTCTTGCGGAGGACGCAGACGATGCCCGTACCGATCATCATGCAGGCAGCCGGGGCGATGTGCTGCGCCACCCGGGCGCTCGCTCCGTACGGATACGTCTGCAGGGCAGCGGCGACGAGCATCAGGGGCAGCGGGCTCAGGAGCAGCCACAGCACAGGCCGCCGGGCGCGCCACAGGACGACACCACCGGCCACCGCCAGCAGAAAAGACACGGTGCTCCCCCCGGAGTGACCGCCGTTCGGGTAGGCCAGCATCATCCCGGTGTGCACGTCGAGCGCCCACAAGGGGATCTTCCACGGCTCGGACACCGGCGGAAAGCCGGCGCTCCAGTATGACGCCGGCGCGGCGGCGCGCTGCCCGCTTCCGGCAAGCCAATACATGGCGAGAAAGCTCGCCCCGATCAGCAGGCCAACGACCAGCATTCGAGCCTGGCGGCGGCCCCCTCCCTCGCCCGCCCCGCCGGTCAGGAGCCACAGGCACCCCCCTGCGCTGACGAAGATCGACGGATAGGACAACCAGGCCGATACGGATGCGAGGACCGCGAACGAGGCCCACCGTCCGCCCTCCGAGGGCCGCTCGTACACGGCCCAGGCTGCGAGGACGATGGCCAGGGCCAGTAGCAGGTCCAGGCTGTACGGCTTGACCTCCGCGGCGTACCGGGTCGGGTAGAAGGAGGCGGCGAACACGGCCATCGCCATCAG
>CAYWLF010000242.1:0-4316 GCA_964458875.1 uncultured Gemmatimonadota bacterium | reverse complement strand
CCGTGTCTGAGTTTCATTGAAATGCCCCCTCTTAAGGTTGCTCTCCCCAGAACAAAAAGCCCGACGCAATTGGGGGTGCGCCGTCGGGCTGCCAATTCTCTTTGTGCGATAAAGCACAATCGGTGCCAAGAAGGGACTTTCGGGGACTCATAGGTAGTTGTACGCAGGTACCTAGGTACTTATGCGGATTTCCGAGGGATCGGAGTCCACAAGTGTGCTGGTTCGAGACGCTTACACCGTGACGATGTGTCCCAATCGTGGGCCGGAGCGCCCGTCCGGATGCGCCGAGGGCGGCCGCCGAATTCGCTCGACTGCCGCCCTCGTTTCGCGCTTCATATTTCCACTTCAGGACCGTGCGATCATCCGTCGCTGGGGTCCTTCTCCTTCATCTTCTTTTCCTTCATCTCGGCGGCGCAGGGATTCATCGCCTCCATGGGCGCCATCGTCATCTGCCCGGTGCGCCCCTCTTCCTGGTTGTCCGTGCAGTCGCCGGCGAACCCGCCGTCGCTCTGCTTCTTCAGCGAACAGGTGATCACCAGGTCTGCTTCTTCCGGCGGCGACCAATTGTAGTTGAAGTAGTCGCCATCCATCGCCAGGTCCCGCATCTCGATCTTCGCCTTCTCACCGTCCTCTTCCATTACGATCCAGCCCTTGGCGCCCTGCTCTTCCTTGGCCAGAACGTAGCCGATCTTGACGGTCTCTTCGCCGGGCGCGGTCATCGTGCCCTTCATCATATGAGACCGCTCCTTCATCTTCTCCATCTTCTCCATCTTTTCCGTCGCTTCCGCCTTCTCGGCCTTCTCCGCCTCCTGCGCGACGGACGACGGGGCAGCCACTATCGCCATCACCATCATCGCGACGGCTGCTAACACCAGCTTCCTCATGTCCTACCTCCACTGCGGGGTTGCCCGTATGGACCCGGGCTTGAATCGGACCACCGTTCCGGCGGCCCCGTGACAACCACGCTAACCCGGAACAGCATGCACTTGTTCCGTCCCGATTCTCGCCCACCAACCCACGGGGGATCCACCCGTGGTCGCATGTGTTAGAATGCGTGTGAGTTGATACAGTCGGTTGACGGATTCGGAGCGGTGCCCGGCACCGGGTGCGGAGGGGCGATGATTCAGCGAGCGCTGGTTGCACAGGCTCTTCTGGCGGTGATGCTCATCGCGTCGGCCGCCGAAGTGCGGGCGCAGTCGGAAAGCGAGATCGCGAGTCTCGAGCGCATCGCCAAACTCGAGCTGGTGGTCACCGACCTCGAGGGAGCGGCCGCCGAGATCGGAGTGGCCGGCGGCGCCCTCCGATCGATCCTCGACACGACGCTGCGTCAGGGGGGCGTTCCCATCGCCGACTTCGCCGTCGCCTTCCTGGTCCTCGACGTGACCGCGATTCCCCTCGAGGTCGGGCCGGACATCGTCCTCCACACGTCCCTCTCGTTTCACCAGCCTGCCGCATCGACCCTGAACCGGTGGCTCGGTCCAGCCCGGACGTGGTCGCTCGAGCGCCTGACCGTGACCGGGATGTCACGCGCCGAGGAGGTGCTGCGGGTCGATGTCGAGTACCTGGCAAGAGCTTTTCTGGAGAGCTGGCGCTCAGCCAATCCGACCACTGAATGAATAGCGGGCTTCGGCCGCGATTCGGCCGGCAATTCGTGTTGACGCTGTGACACCCCAGGGATAATATCACCGCCCCGTGACGATTTGATGTTTGGGCGAGCACTCGGTACCTGAGCCACCTCCATCGAGGGCAATCCAGCATGCCGGACGACGCGAGGCCGGACGGCCACTCCCCTGTCGAAGACCCCGATCGAAGGGGTTTCATCAAGAACGCCTCCAGGGTCGCGATGACCGCCGGAGTGGTCGGCGGCTACGGAGGGTTCGCGGCCATCGCCGGCCGATACCTGTATCCGTCTCGCACGGGTGAGGTGATGTGGCAGTTCGTCTCCGAGATCGGCGGCATCGACGTCGGCCAGGCGATCCGCTACCGCGGCCCCTCGGGCGAGACGATCAACATCACCCGGTTGGCGCGCGACGGTGGATCGGACGATTTCATAGCGCTCTCCAGCACCTGCCCGCACCTGGGCTGCCAGGTCCGGTGGGAGGCGCAGAACGACCGGTTCTTCTGTCCGTGTCACAACGGGGTGTTCGACCCGAGCGGCGTGGCGACGGGTGGTCCGCCGGGAGAGGCCGGCCAGTCGCTGCCGCGGTACGAGCTGAAGGTCGTGGACGGGTTGCTGCACATCGCGGTGCCGCCGCCCCAGCTCACCGAGGGGGAGGGCGAGCCGATCCACCAGGCGGGAATCATCGAGGACGAGGAGCCAATCTCGGGACCCGGCCACGACCCATGCCTGGGATGCGGTGACGGCGCGAGGAAGACCTGATGGGCCTCGGTAGCTGGCTGGGTGATCGCCTGCCAGTCTCCGGCCAGCAGTTCCGAGAGCTGACGAACGAACCGGTACCGTATCATCTCAAGCGATGGTGGTTCGCTCTCGGCGGCACGCCCGCCTACCTGTTCATCGTCCAGATCTTCACCGGCATCCTGCTGGCGTTCTACTACGAGGCCTCGCCTACGACGGCGTACGAGTCGGTCGAGTACATCACGCGGGAGGTATCGTTCGGCTGGTATATCCGGAGCGTGCACAAGTGGGCCGCCACCCTGATGATCGTGGCGGTCATCCTGCACCAGATCCGCGTGTTCTTCACCGGCGCCTACCGCAAGCCGCGCGAGATCAACTGGATCGTCGGCATGTGCCTGCTGTTCGCCACGCTGATGACCGGCTTCACCGGATACAGCCTGGTTTACGAGCAGCTCAGCTTCTGGGGAGCCACGGTCGGCGCCAATATCGCTGACTCCATCCCGGTCATGGGCACGTTCATGAAGCGGATGATGCTGGCGGGCGATGCCTACAACCAGTCGACCCTGTCGCGCTTCTTCGTGCTCCACGCAGCGGTACTGCCGGTCACCATCATCATGTTGCTGGCGGTTCACATCTCGATCATCCGCCTGCAGGGTGTGACCGAGTTCAAGTTCCAGGATGAAGAAGAGGGCGTGCAGAAGACGTTCAACTTCTTCCCGGACCATCTGTACACCGAGGTCCTGATCGGCCTCGTGCTGATGGTCGTGTTGAGCGCGCTGGCCACGATTCTCCCGGCCTCGCTCGGACCCGAGGCGAACCCGCTTCAGACGCCCGAAGTGATCAAACCGGAGTGGTTCTTCTACGTGGCCTTTCGTTGGCTCAAGCTGTTCAGCGGCACGGCCGCGATCCTCAGCATGGGCTTCATCGTATTCGTGATGTTCGGATGGCCCTTCATCGACGCGTGGATCCGCAAGAACACCCGTTTCAAGGAAGCCAGCGTGTGGATCGGGATCTTCGGGGTCCTGGTCATCGTCGGCCTCACCCTTTGGGAGGCCTTCGCCAGGCACTGAGTGAATCAAGCACAGGGGATCCTACATGACTCTCGAGACCAAGCGAATCGTGATCGCCGCCCTCGGCGGCCTGTTCCTGCTCTCGCTCGTCCTCGTCCAGTGGATGGAGACGGCGCGGAAGGCCGAGGAAGCGGGGATCCGGGCGCCGCACGTGTCCGTACCCGCCTCTTCGCGCGAATGCGTCGACTGCCACGCCGAGGAGAATCCGGGTATCGTCGCGCACTGGGAGGGATCCACGCATGCCCAGAGCGGCGTGGGGTGCGTGGAGTGTCACACGGCCGAGCGTGAGGAAGCGGACAGCTACCTGCATCACGGCGAACAGATCGCGACCGTGGTCACACCGCTCGACTGCGCGCGCTGCCACGACCACGAACAGTCCGAGTTCGCCCAGAGCCATCATGCGGCGGCCGGGAACATCCTGGCCTCGCTGGACAACTTCCTCGCCGAGACGGTGGAAGGGTCGCGGCTCGACTTCAATCCGCACTCTCCGACTCCGGGCAAGGCCGTCGACATGGTGAACGGCCTGGCAAGCGCCCATTCCGGCTGCCAGCAGTGTCATGGGGCGAAGGTGGCGATCGAAGCGGCGGACGGCGGACTGATCACGGTGGACGACCTGGCTCCGGACGCCGATGGTCGCCCCACCGACCTCGACGCCGTGGGCCGGATCGCGCGGGACGAGGACGGGAAGCCTTTGATGTACGCGGGCACCTGGCCCAACACGGGTATCGGGCGTCTGAACCTGGACGGCTCTCGCGGCTCGTGCACCGCGTGCCACAGCCGGCACGATTTCTCCCCCCGCCGGGCGCGTCAGCCCGAGAACTGCGGAAAGTGCCACCTGGGGCCGGATCACCCGCAGAAGGAGATCTACGAAGAGTCGAAGCACGGCATCG
>CAYWLF010000241.1:0-4385 GCA_964458875.1 uncultured Gemmatimonadota bacterium | reverse complement strand
GGGTCGCGCCACGAGCCCGCGGGGACGCCGGCCTTGAAACAAAGGCCCTCGAGATAGGCGTCCCGGTCCCACCCCTGTTCCACCGGCACCTGGGGCAGGAGCAGGCCGCGGGCGGCCGAGCCGGACAGCAGGAGACCGTGGGTGCCAACGACGATATCCTGCGGGACGACGGGAACAGGATTCGTGAGAGCACTGATCTCGAATCGGAGCACGGGAAGCTCCGCGTGGGTGACCGGGGGAAAGCGTGGATCGTCGAGCGCGGCGGACACCGCCACGGTGCGCACACACTCCGGGAGTGGCCGGCGGGCCGGACACTCGCCACGACATCCTCGCAGGCGCCCCGTCTCCACGAGTCGAACGGTGACGAATGCGGCGCGCGGTTCGCGGAGGGCCGACAGGACCGGCACGATCCGGGGCTCAGACCCTCCGACCAGGGCCCGCTCCACGGAAAGGCGCGCCAGTGCAAGGAGTTCGACTCTCTCGGCGCCGGCCACCGCCATCAGCGAGGCCGCTTCGAGGCTCGCACCAGTCTCGCCACCCAACCGCCGCCCGGCGCGAGGCCAACGGCCAGGGGCTCACCCGCTTCGATCTCCAACATCTCTCTCCGGTAGTCCTGCGGATTCCGCGCGGCGTTTCGCCCGTCCCTGAAGACCTCGACTGACCACAGGCCGTCTCCCAGGAAGCCTGTATCCAGAGACATATCCCGCGGCTCCCAGTCCGTCATGGCTCCTACGAACCAGGCATCTCCCGATCGCCGCGCCACGGCCACGTAGCTGCCTACGCTGGCTTCCAGCACCCGGATCTCGTCCCAGACGGTCGGGACCTCCACGATAAACGCCGTACACTCGGCTTCCTGAAGGTAGTGGGACGGCGAATCCGCCAACATCTGCAGAGGGCTCTCGAACACCACGTACATCGCCATCTGGTGGACCCGCGTGCCCAGGCTCATCGGACGGTCGAACACCGGCTTGAACTGGTCTTCGGTGGCGTTCAGCATGGCACCCGGCGTGTAATCCATCGGGCCCGCCAGCATCCGGATGAACGGCAGCGTAACGTTGTGCTCGGGCGTCGGATAAGCGCTCCACTTCACGTGCTCGAGTCCGCGCACCCCCTCCCGTGTCACCACGTTTGGGTAGGCACGGCGCAGACCGGCGGGCTTGTAGGCCCCGTGGAAGTCCACCAGCAGATGCCGGCGGGCCGCCGCCTCGGCGATCCGCCAGTAGTATTCCACCATCGGCTGGTCGTCGCGCTGCATGAAATCGACCTTGATCCCCACCGCCCCCCAGGCCTCGAACTGGTCCAGAGCCTCGTCCAGCCGGTCGTCCAGGGACTTCCACACCACCCAAGGGATGAGCCCCACCCCCCGGTCTCCGGCGTGAGAGAACAGGGCCTCGAGATCGATGTCGGGGTTCAGTTCCCGGAGATCGGCCGGATCCGACCACCCTTCGTCGAGGATCACGTACTCGATGCCGTGGTCAGCCGCGAAGTCCACGAAGTATCGGTACGTGTCGGTGTTGACGCCCGCCTCGAAATCGACCCCTGTCAGGTTGAGCGCGTTCCACCAGTCCCAGGCCACCTGGCCGGGGCGAATCCAGGATGGTTCCTCGATTCGAAGGGGGGCCGCCAGGCGCCACACCATGGTACTGCGAATCAGGTCCGCGTCCTCGTCCGCGACCACGAATATTCGCCAGGGGAACGTCCTCGGGCCGGAGGTCCTGGCGATGAAAGGCTCGCGGCTCAGCACGCGGACCGTCCGATCGTTCACTTGCTCGACCTCGGCCGGGTATGCAGGGAAGACACCGGTTAGCGTCGACGTGCCGGTGCCGGCCAGGTACAGTCCGGGATACGCGCGGAGATCCGACTCGGTGATCGCCAGCTTCGGCCCACCGGTCCACGCGGCGAGTACCGGAAGGTGAGCCATCTTGCCCGGCTCCACCTGGCTGACCGACAGGCGCTCGTACAGGCGCTCGGAGTGCGTGAGGAAGCTCTCCTCGGTCGGAAACCAGAGCGCGGGATCCTGCGCCAGGTTCACGGCAAAGTCCTCCGAGGCGACGACGATCGGGCCAGGGCCATCGGTCCGAAAGCGGAAGGCCACGCCATCGTCGTACGCCCGCGCCTCCAACCCCCAGCCTCCCTCGAAGTCGAGGGACAGGGCCGAGTACCGATCGCGGATTCGAGCCTGCTTCTCGGGTACCACCGGCTCCAACCAATCATCCACGTCGGCCCGATCGACCGATACGACCGTCGCCCCGGGGCCGATCGCGCTTCCAACTCCCAGGCGTAAGCCGATCGCCGACACGGCTACCAGTTCCCTGCCGTCAAGCACCACCTGGTAGGCCAGGTCCGCACCCACACGTACGGTCAGCTCGATCCGACCGTCGGGAGACTTCACCCCGAACGCCTGCGGTTCCTGTGCGCCGGCGAGGGCCGGACTCGACGAGGCCAGGACGAGAAGGACCACGACCGGCAGTGTGATTGGCTTCATGGCAGCGCGGGACCTCCCGTCAAGATTGGACTCTCCGGTACAGTGCGTTGATCGTGACCCTCCACCCGTTCTCGGTCTCCACCCGAACCTCTTCCGTCGGCACCGCCGGGGTGAATCCTGCCGCTGCGAGTGAGGAATCGAGCTCCGGAGCTTCGACCAGGTAGTGAGTGCCGGTGTGGAAGCCCTCGTACAGGTGCCGCCCGCCCGGGACACGCCGGATCGACTCTCCGTGCGGTCGCGAGCGAGGGCTCCAGGCAGCGACGAGGAGGACGCCGCCGGGAGCCACGCAACGGCTCATTTCCCCGATTGCCCCGTTCCACTGGGTCTCGCTCGTCGCCTGGTGCAGGACGCCCAGTGCAACCAGCACGTGGACCGAGGCGTCCTCGAAGCGGCGGAGGTCTTCCATCCTCCCCCGCGTGACCCGCCGCTCCGCTTCCTCCGGCCCCAGGACCAGGGCGACCCGCTCGCGAGTCCGTCCGACCATCGGAATGGAGCTGTCGATGGCGAACACGTCGAACCCTCGCTCGGCCAGGATCAGCGTGTTCCGGCCAGCGGCACATCCGACGTCGAGGACGCGCACAGCCCCCGGCTCGGAATAACCCTGCAACAGATCGAGGAGACGCACGTCGGGCTGCTTCCCCGTGAATCGCTCGACGGCCTCCGCGGTCTCCCAGAACGAATCCGCGCCCGCCTCGGTCACCGGCCCGGCGCCCGGTCCGGCAGGAACTCGGCCGGGATCTCGTTACCGGCCCGCTCCTGGTCGAAGATCCAGCTCGTGATCCACCAGCGATCGCCATCGTGATAGAGCTGAATGCTGTTGATCCCCCTGCCGAACACCTCGCCGTCCGGCTCACGGCTGGACGCGTACGTGCTCCACACGTGCGCCACGTTGCCGAAGCGCTGCACCAGCCGGTGTACCTCCCACTCGAAGAACGCCTCCGCATCCGCCGCGCCGAAGCGGTCATGATATTCCGCGAGCGTCATCGTCTGGATCGCCGGGGCTCCGCCCGCTCCCAGGCCGGTGATCGCGACCAGGGCGTCGGGGTGGTGGATCCACTCGTCTCGCTCCCGGTCAGGGGCCGTTCCGACGGGCCGCGAAACCACCTCGTAGTAGGCGTCGAGGATTCCGTCCAGCGACGCGACATCCTCCACGCGGCCTCCGCCCACCTGCGCCTGAACCGCGCACGGCACCAGGAGGGCGGCCGCGTACACCAGGGACAGCATCTTTTTCATAACGCCTCCTCGAGACCTTGGTCAGACGACGACTCGTCCCCCGCCTTCCGGCACGGGGACTCACGATCCACGATGGCGACGATGTCTTGCGGGGTACGGGCCAGGAAGTCGGGAGGCTCGGGCCAGCCGTCCGTCGACTCTCCCCCATACAGGACCGCTATGCTCCGGACGGACATGTCCAGGTCGCGGGTGGCCATCTCCTGCCGCGCCTGCGCGACACACATGGCGTCGGTAGGATGATCTCCCACGTAGAACGCGGCTCCAGGCCCCGACCGGGTCATGCGTGCGAGACAGTCCAGCAATCCGTCAGGGGCCGGCTTCTGCCTTCCCGGTGCCACCTGCTCGAATCCGAGCACGTGCTCGAAGCGATCTCGGAGGCCGAGCGGGCCCAGCGTAGCCTCGATGATCTGCCGCGAGTTCTGCGACACGATCCCGTGCGGCAGGTGCCCTAGCGCCTCCAGCGTCTCCGGCACGCCGGCGAAGGGCTCCACCGGGGTCTCGTCCGTCAGCTGGCCCCGCGTCCACATGCGCCCGGCGGTCTCCAGCATGTCCTCCCGAAGTCCGAACTCGCGCTGGTAGAAATCCCGCCAGTTGGTGCAGCGGGCCACCGCGGCGTCGTAGTCCTCGATAGAGTGGAGCGCCGTGAAGTCCCGCCACGGACGACCCA
>CAYWLF010000240.1:0-4387 GCA_964458875.1 uncultured Gemmatimonadota bacterium | reverse complement strand
ACGCCGGAAAAACTCTCCAGGTAGCTGCCCCCCGGGACGAGGATCGAGATCGCCGTGAGGAACAGTATCCGGAAATAGAGGCCGGTCGACCGATTCACGCCGTACCAGAGCTCGAGATCGCCCTTGTACGGCGTGATAAGCTCATCGTGCACGAAGTCGAATTCGAGGCCCGACCGTTCGAGCAGCCCCTCCTCATCACGGAAGATCAGCGATCCGAGCCCGGTCAATCCCGGCTTCAGAGCATCGATGGCCGCTTTCTGCCTGTCGTTGTAGAGGTTGTAATGTACGGCAGCCTGGGGTCGGGGGCCCACGAGGCTCATCTGGCCCAGCCACACGTTGAGAAGCTGGGGCAGTTCGTTGATCTTCCACTTGCGCAGGAATTGACCGAAGGGGAGAACTCGCGGATCGTCCTTCTGCGTCAGGTACCCTCCCGCGAGATTCGGTGACTCCTTGAGCATCGTGGCGAACTTGAAGACTCGAAACGGTCTTCCTCCCTGTCCTACCCTCTCCTGAAGGTAGAACACCTCGTGCTCTCCCGAGAACCTGAGAATGAGCATGACGGCCAGGAACAGCGGCGCCAGCAACGCCAGCGCCACCGTCGAGGTCACGAAGTCAACGAGTCGGATCATGATCACATCTTGTCGTCGAGGTACTTGCCCGTCTCGCGGTGCGCGAACTGAGGGAGCACAGAGTGGAACAGCTCAAGCAGTTCTGCCCTGGACCACTGACCCCGCCGCATCAAGCTCCGAGCCTCATCGAGAAACCGCTGAAGACGCTCGGGATCGCACGACGCCGTGTTCTTGACGACGCCGACGGTCGAGAACCGCTCCCAGTCAACGTGCTCGCCCTCGACGTAGAACTCTTCGTAGTCTTTTTCGCCCGTCGTATCGCTCTCGAAGAAGTAGCAGGGCCATTTCCCGGCCGCACTCAACTCATCGACCCTGGCACGCGCCTCGTCTTCGGACTCGCACACGTGCGGCTCGAGTCCCCGCCCGCGCAGGTAGCGCTCGGCTATCGACGAAAACGTGACGAGGTTCAGTTCGCTGCTGAGCTTGGGGAAGAAAATCTCACCACTGCGCCCCAGCATGCAGCTGAGAAGACACAGCTGTCCGGACTCCCTCGCGCTGACGAAGTATCTCCTGACGTCGTTGGGAGCCGACAGGGGCTGGCGCTTCGTCAGACGTCGCCCGAAACCGTGCAGCAGACTCCCATCCGAGAAAGCGACGTTGGCAAAACGGGCCGTCGAAATGGGCAGGTCGGCTTCGGAGGCCACGAGCACCATCTCCATCACCCGTTTCGACGCCCCCATCATGTTGGCCGGATTCGCCGCCTTGTCGGAGGATACGGCGAAGTACTTTGCCACTCCTGCTGCGCTTGCCATACGCAGGCACTCGTCGACGTTCAGAACGTTCACCTCGATCATGCGCATCAGCGTGAAAGGGTCCTTCTCGCTGCGCACGTGCTTGAGAGCCGAGAGGTTCAGGACGTAGTCGTACGGACCCATGGAATGGAAGAGGGACTCGAAGATCGTGCTCCCGGCGTCGATGGCGAAGGTGCGAAAATCGCCGTCCATGTACCCGAAAGAACTCCTGATATCACGCACCAGCTCCACCAGGTTATTCTCACTCAGATCCACTACGTGGAGCGATCGGGGACCGCGTGCGAACAACTCCTTGACCACGGCCTGACCGATGGACCCTGCGCCCCCGATGACCAGGAATCGACCGGCGCGAACGGCCTCGTCCAGTTCCTTTTCATGCTCGACCAGGTCAGCCTTCAGAAGATCCTGCTGGCGTCCGACGAGTGAGAGTATTTCGTCCATTTCCTCAGCCCACTTCCCGGATGGAATCTGCGATAGCCTCACAAACCAGCTCCACCTTGTCGCTGCCCATCGTCGGATACAGCGGAAGCGTCAACTCCCGCTTGGCGATTTCGGTGGCCAGGGGCGTCGTCGCCGGGTCCTCGCTGGAATACGCTGTGAAACCAGGGATCGTCGGGTAATGGATGCTGGCCTGTATGCCCCGCATCCGCAACGCGCCGATGAGGGAGTCGCGATCGAGTCTCTCATCCAGTATCACCGGATAGATATGATACGTGTTGATCCCTGGCTCGTAGTCCCGAAACGGCCGCTGGAGACCCTCCACCTGGTCAAGGATCTCATGGTACTGCGCGGTAAGTTCGGCGCGATGCCGATTGGCGTTCGCAAGCTTCGTCAGCTGCACGAGACCCAGCGCGGCCCGCATTTCGTCGATCCGGTAGTTGAGCCCGGGCTGGAGCACGTCGTACGAAATCGCTCGTCCCTCGTGGCGATCGAGCGTCAGAGTGGTCATTCCGTGGGAGCGAAGCAGGCGGATCCTGGAGTCCAGATCCGGGTCCCCCACCGCTACCATCCCCCCCTCGCCAACCGACAGATTCTTATTGGTGAAGAAGCTGAAACAGCCCACGTCACCGATGGTTCCCAGCGGCCTGTCACCGTGTGTGCCACCGGGCGCGTGGGCTACGTCCTCGACGAGGGCGAGACCGTATTCGTCACACAGCGCGCGCAATTCCGTCATCCGACACGCGTAGCCCGCGTAGTGTACGCATATGACGGCCCGCGTCCGCTCCGTAATGCGTTGACGAATCGACTCGACTCCTATGTTCCAGTTCTCCATCGACTCACAGTCCGCGAAGACCGGGACCGCGCCCACCATCCTGACCGCGTTCGCGTCCGCGACGAACGTCAGTGCTGGGACGATCACCTCGTCACCCGGCTGGAGGCCGAGCGCGAGGACGGCAAGGTGGAGCGCGGCGGTTCCACTGGACACCGCCGTACACATGTGACCGTCGAGTTGGGCCTGAAACGCGCTTTCGAATTCAGATGTCTTGGGTCCCATGGTGATCCAGCCGCTTCGCACGACCTCCTCGACGGCCCGGACCTCCAGTTCGTCGTAGTTCAGTTCGAACAGCTGGACTTTCCACATTCCGCAGCCTCGCCGTGGGTGTAATGCCCGCTAAACGGCGGGACAGATATCGGTGTACAGTTCATACAGGCGATCACAGATAAGGTTTTCATCGTAGTGCTCGCGAGCCCGGCGTACGCAGGCCTCTGACATGGCCTGGCGTGCGACCGGATCGTCCAGCATTCCCATGACGGCCGTGGCGAATCCCTCGACATCGTCCACGGGTACCAGGCGACCGGTGACTCCGTCCACCACTACTTCCCGTGATCCTTTTACGTCCGTGCACACGGAGGGGATACCGAGAGCCATCGCCTCGATGAGAGCGCGAGGGGCTCCCTCCTTGATCGATGTCAGCACGTTGAGGTCGACCTCACCGAGGTGGTCAATGACATTGTCGACGTACCCACGAAAGTCGACCTGAGCTTCGAGGTTCATCTCACGTACGTAGGCCTCTATGTCCGCCTGTGTCTCTCCCTTGCCGAAGCAGACCAGCCGGACGTTGAGCCCGGCAGCCCGCATGCGGCCGACCGCGTCGATCAACATGCGATGGTTCTTCACTTCCTCGAATCGGGCGATACAGGATAGCGTGTACTCGGGCTTTCGCCTCGCCGTATAGGTCGAATCGACGGCCGGCAGCTGAATTCCGTTGCCAATGAGCTCCGCGCGTGTCCTGGGGTTCCACGATCGGATGATGCGGTAGTCCTGCACGTTCTGCGACAGCGTCACGTCCGTCAGGCTGAGAAGCGTCCGCTCGACCCACTCATACGTGCCTCGCTCGACCGCCCCCATCCCCTCGTGGAAGTGAAAGCCGTGGACCGTGTGTACCACTGCGGATCCGCTGAGAGGCCCCGCGAGGCGCGTGAGCACTCCGAGCACCGATCCGTGGGAGTGCAGGACGTCAAATTCGTGCCGTCGCACCAGGCGCAGCAGCTTGGCGTACGCGCTCGCCAGGGAAAGCGGTCTCATGGTACGCGGCGTCTCGAGCACGTGCACGGTCACACCGCGGCTCCGCATCGGTTCGACGTAAGGTCCGTCCGAACAGGCGATATGCGGCTCCATGCCGAAACGGTCGGCGAGACGAAGCGCACGATCCAACAACAACTCCTTCGCAGATTCCGAGGTGTTGATGAGATCCAGGACCCTGAGGGGCCGGCGATCGGCTCCCGGGCCGTCTCGCGAATCAGCCAAGACTCTCGATCATCCTGTGGATACCCTCAGCCAGGGTGAACGGAGGATCGAAGTCGCCTGGCGACTCCATGGAAACTTGCGTGCTGGCGCAGAATTTCTTGACTCGGACCCGGCTGATCGGAAACCGTCGATTCGTTGCGGTCGCGAGCCAGTCGAGTACAGTTCCGCCGGCCATGCCGACCCAATACGGAAGTCGAAGGCCAGGCCCCGTGATGTTCAGTTCGGCCCGGATCAGAGTTACCAATTCATCGGCCGTG
>CAYWLF010000239.1:0-4422 GCA_964458875.1 uncultured Gemmatimonadota bacterium | reverse complement strand
GATCCGGCGTCTGGCCGCTGTGTCAAAGGTCGTGGGCCGGTACACTCCGCCCGAGATCGTGGCCGTTGGCTCCGCCGACTCGCGCCGCCTGCGGAGGAGGCTGGTCGCCGTCCTCGCTACTCCTCCTCGGAGGGCGGCCCGGGCCCCCAGCACGGCCGCCCCTGCCATACCCGACTGACCGGCGAGCAGGGCCAGGTATCCCGCCCTTCCCTTGTGGGCCGTCGGCCCACGGTCGATCAACGTGCGTGCAACCCATCGACCCGTGATCGCCCGAACGCCCAGCGGCCCGGAAGGAGGCGGAAACCCGATTTCGACACACTCAATCCTGCCGCAATACTGCCGCGCCGGGTGGCGGAGCAGGCCGACGTTGGGCCAACCTAGACTCACAGTCAGAAACGCGCGCACGCACGCGCCCGCGACGGCGCCAGTGGAGAAATCGGCACCGCTCGGGCCATCCACGGCAGTTACTGGGATGTTGATTCGATTGAGAGTCTCGATCAGTGATGCCTGCGGTTCACGAGGCGCCCCTTTGACCCCCGTGCCCAGCACGCCGTCCATGATCACCGAGGCGCCCGCGCAGATCCCGGGTAGATCGTTCGGAGTCCGCAGGGGAATGTCCCATCCGATGAGAACATCGGGATCAGGGGGCGCGGCTGAAGCAAGGACGGCGCGGACGTCCCGGCCCCACGCGTGAAGGGTTCGGAGGGCGACCAGGGCATCGGCTCCGTTGTGTCCCCGGCCCGCGACCGCCACGACCGGTCCTTCGGGCCAGTGAACCTGGACCCTCCGAGCGATTTCACGACCGGCTGCCTCGATCAGGGTACGCTCCGTCGTGGCCCCGCTGGCCACGGCTTCCCGATCGAGATCGCCCATCTCCTCGGCGGTCGGAAGCCAGAGGGTCTCGGCTCCCGCGGCCCATGCTTCCCACCCTGCCGTCGCGGATGTCACTTGTTCGTCAGGCATGGAACACTACTTCTGGGACTGGCCGATGCTCCGTCCGAAGCTGATCTCGCCGTTGTCGATCCGGATGTTGTAGCCGCACTCGGGGTTCGAGCACACCCAGGCCTTGAATCGGATCGGCGCGCCGTCCCGACCGTAGTCGGACAGCGGCAGAAGCTGGCCGCCGTCGCACCTCAAGCACTTCGGAAATCGTGTGGCATTCTCCACGTCTCACCCCTCTCCCCAGGCAACCGGGCAGCAACACATGCAGCAGGAATGGATGGTCGGACACGCCCGAATCCATGGACGCGTCGCGAGAGGGGACGCGCTACCGCCCGGGCGCTCCCCAGGGATACTCGGACTCAAACACTTCCTCAAAAGAGAAGACGTCGGCAAAGTCCTCGCGCCGATCGGTCTCCTCCTTGGTCAATACTCCGTGGTCGACCAGGAGAAACACAATCTCCCCTATGTCTTCGGTCGAATGGACGCCCCAGTGCTCGAGGACGACACGGGCCAGGAGCCCGAATCTCTCGATGGCGAGGTCCCGAACCGCTCCGGCCAATTCGACACCCGAGATATGTCGGGGACAGTCGAGTTCGGCGAGCCTCCGTTGAAGCCCCCCCAGCACGAACACGTACGCTTCCACGGCAAACCGTGGGTTGCGCCTCTGTAGTTGTCCCAGAGTTTCGTGAAGCGCCGGCACTTCCATCTCCTTGCCCCGTCCCTCTCGTCCCGGTATCGGCTTCGAAGGGAACCGGTTCCCTTTCGTGCCGAGTGAATCTAGAAATCCGTCGAAGGCCGTCAAGTGTCGAAGGGAAGCAACATTTCGTCTGGAAGCTCGACCAGCTCGGTCCGCCCCGCCGTCGCCTCCTCGACCTCGGCTCGCAAGGCCTCTACCCGCGCCGCCGGCAGCGCGACCTCCAGCTCGGCCACATCTCCGTACCGCTCGTCCAACCGCGTGGCCCCAATTGCGTCTACCGATCGCGCCACCGCGCCCGTATCGGCATAGGCATACGTGAGAAGAACTCTCCGCCCCTTGACCACCGTGCGAACGGGCATTCGCTCAAGGGCCAGGTCGGCGGCATTGCCGTACGCCCGTCCCAGACCACCCGTGCCCAACTTCGTCCCGCCAAAGTAGCGGGTCACGATCACGGCCACATCGGAGAGGCCGGCGCGATTAATCGCGGCAAGCGTTGGGCGGCCCGCCGTACCCGACGGTTCGCCGTCATCATCGAACCGCTGGTCACCACCGCGGAGGATCGCGGCGTACACGTGGTGTGTGGCATCGTGAAAGCGCCGGCGTTCTTTCTCCCGAAGGTCCACGGCGTGACCGAGATCCGAGATTGAGCGCGCGACCGCTATGAAGCGGGAGCCCTTGATACGGTACTCCGCCTCCGAGGCTCCTGCAGCCACCCGAATTCCCTCGATCGGGATCAACTCGTCCACGGGTCGGGGTGATCGGCCGGATTCCGACTCACGCGATGCCTGTCGTCCGCACCTCCGAGTCGGCGACCAGGGGAAACTGCCGGGCCCGCTCCTCGACCTCGGCTCGGATCCCCTCGAGAGTGTCCTCGTCGCCTGCAGACCTGAGAGCCCGATCGATGAGGTGAGCGATCTCGCGCATGTCAGACGGGTCCATGCCACGGGTGGTGAGGGCCGGAGTGCCGATGCGAATGCCCGAGGTCACGAAAGGCGAGCGAGTCTCACCGGGAACTGTATTCTTGTTGACCGTGATGTCCGCTCGTCCCAGGTACTCCTCCGCGTCCTTTCCGGAGAGCTCGGTGGCCCGGAGGTCCACCAACAGGAGGTGCGTGTCCGTTCCATCGGAAACGAGCTTCCAGCCCCGTTCCATCAGACCGTCCGCGAGGGCCTTCGCATTCTCGACGACCCTGCCCGCATAGCGAACGAACGCCTGAGATTGGGCCTCGAACAAGGCCACGGCTTTGGCCGCTATGACATGCTCCAGGGGGCCGCCCTGCATACCCGGAAACACCGACTTGTCGATGGCCTTGGCATGCTGCTCCTTGCATAGGATCAGACCGCCGCGGGGTCCGCGCAGCGTCTTGTGCGTGGTCGTCGTCACGATGTCCGCCCATGGAATCGGCGACGGATGGACACCGGCCGCCACAAGTCCCGCGATGTGCGCCATATCGACGAGCAACATGGCACCAACGTCTTTCGCAATGCTGGCGAATTCTTCAAACGGCAGTGTCCTCGGGTAGGCGCTGGCACCTGCCACGATCATGACGGGACGTTCCCGCCGAGCTAACGCTGCAAGCGCGTCCATGTCGACCCGCCCGTCCTCCTCACGGACGCCGTAGGGCACCACATCGTACAACCGGCCGCTGAAGTTGACCGGGGAACCATGTGTCAGGTGCCCCCCATGGGAGAGGTCCATCCCGAGGAGCTTGTCTCCGGGCTGCAGGAACGCGAAGTACGCCGCCATGTTGGCCTGCGCCCCGCTGTGCGACTGGACGTTGGCGTGTTCCGCCTTGAAGAGTGCCTTGGCCCTCTGTCGCGCCAGGTCCTCTACCACGTCCACGTGCTCGCAGCCCCCGTAGTAGCGTTTCCCGGGGTAACCCTCGGCGTACTTGTTCGTGAGGACCGAACCCATGGCCTCGAGAACAGCACCGGAGACGAAATTCTCGCTCGCGATGAGCTCAAGTCCCTCGTGCTGCCTCGCCGCCTCCGCCTGGATCGCTGCGAAGATCTCCGGATCGACCACCTCGAGGTGATCGCAGGAGGGAGCGACGTCCGTCTCACCGGGGCGCATCGACTCGTTTGTCATCGTTCTCACACGTAGGTCCGGTGAAGATGGGTTACGGCGTGCACCCGGCGCATAGCCACCTCGTCCGCAGCCTCGGCGCTCGTCATGCCATCCGCCTCGGCCAGATCAAAGATCGCCAGCAGGGTGGAGTAAATCTCTCCCGCCTTTCGCTTGGATCTCTCCAGAGTCCAACCGGCCAACTCGGAGTAGACGTTGATCAAACCGCCGGCGTTGATCACGTAGTCCGGCGCATACAGCACGTCACGCTCCTCGAGCATGCCGGCATGCCGCGACTTCGCCAGCTGATTGTTTGCGGCTCCAGCCACGATCTTCACCTTGAGTTTCGGGATCGTGTGGTCGTTGAGGATCGCTCCGAGCGCACAGGGCGCGAACACATCGGCGTCGACGTCATACACGTCGTTCACTCCGACCGCTTCGCAGTCGAGCTCGTCCACGCAGCGCTGCACGCGATCTCCATCGATGTCCGCCACGAAGACCTTGGCCCCTTCGGCGCGCAAGTCTTCCGCGAGGCAATATCCGACGTGGCCCGCGCCCTGGATGACGACGGAGCGGCTGGCGAGGTCATCGGTGCCGAACTTCTTCAGTGAGCAGGCCTTGATGCCGCGGTACGTCCCGTAAGCCGTTACGGGCGAGGGATCACCCGATTTACCGGCCATTCCGACGACATGCTCCGTCTCCATGTGGATGTAGTCCAT
>CAYWLF010000238.1:0-4474 GCA_964458875.1 uncultured Gemmatimonadota bacterium | reverse complement strand
CGGCCACGCGGATTCCATGTTCGTTCATCGGATCTTCCTCGTACGCGGGTTTCAGCTGGGACTGCGGCGCGCGGTGCCGCAACGCATCCAGGGACGCGGCTCTCCCGTTCTCGGGTCCACGGGCAGGAAGGCCTGGTCGCCGGGCACCCGCTCGGGGTCCTCCGAGGCAGCGTACGCCAACATGGCGGCGAGAGTCGCGTTCTCCTTGAGGTCGTCGAACACGATCTTGTCGTACGTGTCCCGGTTGGTGTGCCAGGTGTACTGCCGATACTCCTCGTAGTTCGATTGCAGTCGGAACGCCGGGGCGCTCATGCACACGAACGATGAATGGTCGCTTCCCCGATTGTTCTGCGCTCCGGGGAACTCCAGCGTGACGTGGCCGCTAATCTCCCGGGGGACGAGGGACATCCAGCGGGCGATGTAGGGCCCCGCGCCGATGAAGCCCTGTCCTTCGATTCGTTCCACCCGCCAGGTTCCGTTGTCCTGGTTGAACGCGACCTGCAGTCCTTCGATGATCTCCGGGTGGTCCTCGACGAACGACCGGGACCCGATGAGGCCCATCTCTTCCGCCCCCCAGTGGCCCACGATGATGGTGCGACGCGGCGAAGGGTACGCGGCCTTCAGGATACGCATGGCCTCCATCATCATGATCGTGCCGGTCCCGTTGTCCGTGGCGCCGGTCCCGGCGTGCCACGAGTCCAGATGGGCCGACAGGACGATGTACTCCTCCGGCAACTCGGTACCGCGGAGCTCGGCGATGACGTTGAACTGGGGCACCTCGCCGAGGTCCTCGGTGTCAGCGTCTACACGGATGCGGGGAGCCTGGCCCGCTTCGACCATACGGAAGAGCATCCCGTAGTCCTCGCAGGACATATCGATCGCGGGGATCTGCTGCGTGCCCCCTTCGAATATCTTGTTGACTCCCCATCCCCCCGACCACCGCGATGTCAGGATCCCCGCTGCGCCGGCGTCCTCCAGCGCGAGCTCCCGGTCTCGCCAGCCGCGGGCGATTGCTCGCATGCGTCCCGACATATCCTCCCGCAGAGCCTGTCGCAGAGAATCCACCCGCTCCACGGTTTCTGGTCTCGCGTACTGTTCGAGTTCCTGTCGCGCTCTGCACATCGGTTCCGGCGGCGAGGTCATCACGAACTTGCCGGCGATCGTCTCGAGCCACTGCGGAGCGGTCTCTTCCGTCAGGTCGGCCGGTGGCACGAGGACATCGCCTTCCACCGGGCCGTTACTCCCCGGGCTGAACGCAAGCAGTTCGGCTTCGAGCGTCTGAGTACGTGGGGCCACCATGTCGACGTGCAGGGCTCCTTGCCGCCAGCCGCGCCACGTGCCGTACTCCTCTTCGCGGGCAGAGACCCCCCAGCTGTCGTACATGGCGAGCAACCAGGCGCGGGCGTCATCGAGCTCCGGCGAGCCGGCGAGACGCGGACCTATCGAATCCATGAGCGCCTGTGCCAGTACGGGCGTCATCGACTGCTCGATTCCCTCTTCCCATATGCGCTCGACAACCGGATCAGCTGTCGGAAACGTCTGTGCGAGGGCCGGATACCAGGCCGCCAGAAGCATGACCGGGGTTGAGAACAGGAGAGCGAGGACGCGCATGTTTCAGGGCTCCATTCAGGGTGTCATCCTGCGGCGAATGTCGCCGACCGAGGATATCCGCGAAAGACCGCACGACGTTCCGACCAATGGGGTCGTTTGGCGGCCCTCCCTGCGATACACTTGAACGGACGGTTGGCTCACCCCAGACTTCCGACCTCGCGAGAACGCGAATGAGATCCGGTTGGTTTCGGCTGCCGCTCCCGATGTTTGTCATCTCGATGGCTGTGTGGTCGGCGCCGGCCTCCGCCCAGCAACCGGATTCAACTGCTCCCGTGGCCGAGCCGGCTGATTCCGCCTTCACCGAAGAGGATGAGGGTTCACTGATCGCCCTTCCCGTGATCTTCTACCAACCCGAGACGGGTCTGGGCTTCGGAGTGACCGCGATCAACTACTATCGCGCCACCGCTGAGGACACGATCAGTCCGCCATCCTCGGTATCGTTCGTCGGAATCTATACGACGAAGAAGCAGCTGGTCCTGGCCGTGTCGAGCGACATGTATGTGTCCGAGGACCGGTGGCGCCTTTCGTCGTCGGTCAGCTACTCGAAGTTTCCCAACAAGTACTGGGGGATCGGAAACGATACTCCGGACTCAGCCGAGGAAGACTACACGCCGAGGACGCTCACCCTGAGGCTGTGGCCGCAGAAGCGAATCGCCAGCGGATGGTACGCGGGCCTCGCGGCCCTCATCATCGACCGCAAGGTCACCGATGCTACCGAGGGCGGTCTGATCGACTCCGGCCTGGCCCCCGGGGTCGATGACGAGCAAGCGATCGGACTCGGTGGAAGCCTGATCCGAGACAGTCGGGACAACCAGGTATATCCGCGACGAGGCTCGTACCACAAGCTCATCGTCGACCTGTTCGGAGACGTCTGGTTCGGGGACAACGGCTTCGGAGTGTACACGCTCGATCTGCGCAGGTACTTCCCGGTGGCGGGCACGCATGTCGTGGCGCTGCAGGCGCTCGGGATCGCGACGAGCGGCGAGCCACCCTTCGACCTCTACCCGCAGCTCGGGGGAGAGTCGCTGCTGCGGGGATACTTCCAGGGACGCTACCGGGATCGCAGCCTCCTGGCCTTTCAGGGAGAGTACCGGATACCGGTGTTCTGGAGGTTCGGCGCTGCCGGTTTCGTAGGGGTCGGCCAGGTAGCGCCGGAAATCGGGGGCTTCGGTCTCGACCGCTTCTGGGTCTCGGGTGGAGCAGGCCTGAGGTTTCTCCTGGCCAGGAGGGAGGGCCTCAACATCAGGGCGGATTTCGCGTTTGGCGAGGGCTCATCGGGATTCTATCTCAGCATCGGGGAGGCCTTCTGATGGCAGCCGCGCAGGGCCGCTTGCTGGCGGCGGCGGTTGCGGTGTCGTTTCTGGCGTGCGCCGAATCGCCCCCCCCGCGGCCCGCCGTACAGGTCGAGGACGCTTGGGTACGAGCCGTGGCAGGGCCCGACGTGAACACGGCTGCGTATATGACGCTGCACAACGCTGGCGGCGCTCCCGACCGTCTGACGGGGGCTCGCTCCGAGTCAGCGCAGATGACGGAACTGCACCGCACCACGATCGATGCGGCGGGACTCGCGCGAATGGGAAGAGCCGAGGGGCTGGATCTCCCCGCGGGAGGTCAGGCGACGCTGGAGCCGGGCGGGTACCACCTCATGCTGATGGGGGTGGGTTCGCTGGTGGAGGGCGATACGGTCCACCTGACCCTGCTGCTCGATGTATCCGATTCCGTGGACGTCGCGGCCGAAGTGCGGCCTTTCTAACGGGATCCCTTTTCCCCGACGGCACGCACACCGGCGGCAGGATGCAGAAAGCCGCCGGACGGTCTCGCCCGGCGGCTCTCGCAAACAGCACCGACTTCGGCTACGTGGATCAGCCGGTCGGGAAGCCAGCGCCCAGGATGAACTCCCATACGTTCATCTTGGCAGCCGTATCGTCGCTGAACGTGTCGGACAGACCGAGCTCATATCGGGCTCGCAGGTAGATCACCGCGGTGTCGCTCATCATGAAGCCGATCCCGGCGCCGAGGGGGACGGCCCACGCCACGCTGTTCGTCTCGTCCTTGCAATCGATATTCACGGATCCGGTCGGGCCCTCCTCACAGGTGAGGTTGAGCATCGGCGTGATGCCCGTTTGGAGACCGATCCATGTCTTCTCGTTCTGGCCGAGCGGGAAGTCGAAGTTCACGGTCACCGGGAAGGCGAAGTACGCCAACTTGATCTCGCCCTCGTCGTCCTTGGCACCGACGCCCGAAAGCCAGTTGCCCTCGAGTCCAAGACTCCAGCTCGGGGCCAAGAAGTAGTTGAACGTGACGCCGGCGAGGAAGCCCGACTTGGAGCCCACGTCGTCCGGAACATCATCCCCCGAGAAGGTGGAGGAAGTGATACCGGCTTGGAACCCGAAGCGGACGGTCTCCTGCGCCTGCGCCGGCATGGCAAAGAGCGCCACCAGCACGAGTGTGGTTGCCAACGTGAGAATGCGCTTCATGGAAAAAACCTCCCTTTGGATTCTCGGAAGAATCCGGGTTTCTGCGGATGGGCGAGTCGTATTCCAGTGTCTCCTGGACGAACTCGTTTGCAGCGGGACATGGGTTTACACCCAATACAACGGTAAATGCTCTCCTTTATCTGCGCAACCCCTTCCATACGTGGCATTTACTGCGCGGTCCCGCACGCGGCATCTCAAACAAGCCGTCACGCCTACCCTGCCTCGTCCTCCGGTCCGCTCCCGTGCGGCGGCGGGAGCGGCGCATTCGGCAAGTACGTGGTATATTGCGCCTTCGCGCGGTGGGGGGCGGGGAGGACTTCCTGGAATCAACCCAAGAAGGAGAGGCTCATGCTCAAGGAACTGGCTGATAGCTGGTGGGCGTTCGC
>CAYWLF010000237.1:0-4560 GCA_964458875.1 uncultured Gemmatimonadota bacterium | reverse complement strand
CCTGCGCGCGGACTACCTGGACGTGTGGCAGCTTCACAGCACCAAGGGCGTCGATGACGTGGACCGCGCGTTTCGCCCCGGCGGCGCCATGGAGTACATCATGCGGGCGAAGGAGGAAGGCCTGGTTCGGTTCGTCGGCGTGACCGGCCACGTCACCCCCGCGGCGCACCGTCGGGCCCTCGAGTATTGGGACGACGGCTGGCAGTTCGACACCTTCCAATTCCCGATCAACCCGATCGACTACCACCAGCGGAGCTTCCAACGACAGGTCCTCGTAGATATCGTGGCGAGGGACATCGGGATGATCGCCATGAAGACATCGGCGGACGGGCGACTGCTTCGCGAAGGGATCTGTACCATCGAGGAGACCCTGGACTACGTGTGGTCACTGCCGGTGGACGTGGCCGTCGTCGGGATGGAACGGCCGGACCTGGTGCGCCACAACGCGCGCCTGGCGAGGCAGTTCGAGCCCATGAGTCCGGCGGACCTCCAGGCCCTGCGCGACCGCATCGAGCCCCGGGCCGATCTCGCGCTGGAATGGTACAAGACGTGAGCGATCGACGGGCGGTTCGCGCCTGGATCTCGTACGATTGGGCGATCTCCGCGTTCAACACGCTCGTCGGCACGTTCATCTACAACACCTATTTCACGCGGACGTTCGCGCCGACCGAGGAAGTCGGCATGGCGCTGTGGTCGCGAGGCGTCATCGCCACGGCGATCCTCGTGGCGCTTCTGTCTCCGATACTGGGAGCCGTGGCTGACCGTAGCGGGCGCCGCCGCCGCTACCTCGTCCTGATGACCCTGGTGTGTGCCGCGTTCACCGTCCTCCTCACGTTCGTCTCGCCGGGTGACAGTCACGCGGTGCTCAAGGCGCTCACGATCTACGTGATCGCGAACGTGGCCTTCGAGATGGCGACCGTTCTGTACAATGCGTTTCTTCCCGAGCTGGTGACCGGGGACCGGATCGGGCGCGTGTCGGGTTACGGCTGGGGGATCGGGTACATCGGCGGTCTGGTGGTCATGGCCGTGGCTCTGTTCCTGTTCGTGGAGGAGGGGACTCGCCTCAGCTTCATCCCGACCGCCGACGGGTTCAACTACCGGGCCACCAACATTCTCGTTGCCCTATGGGTCGTCATTTTCAGTCTTCCGATGTTCCTGTTCGTGAAGGAGCCGCGGGTCGAGTCGTCGAAGGTGGACGTCGCCGGAGCGTTCCGGGAGCTGCGCCGCACGTTCGCGGAGGTCCGGCGGTACCGCGAGATCGTGAAGTTCCTGGTCGCCCGGCTCATCTACAATGACGGCCTCGTGACCGTGTTCATCTTCGGCGCCATCTACGCGCAGGCCACGTTCGGATTCGACCAGGGCGAGGTCCTGGTCTTCGGAATAGTTCTGAACGTCGTGGCCGGCCTGGGGGCGCTGGGCTTCGGCTTCGTGGATGACCGGCTGGGAGGCAAGACGACGCTCATGATCACTCTGGCCGGGCTTGTGGCGGCCACGACGATCGCCTCCCTGGCGCCGAACCGGACGTGGTTCTGGGCCGCGGGAGTCCTGATCGGGATCTTCGTGGGCCCGAACCAGTCGGCGAGTCGATCGCTCATGGGTCGTTTCGTGCCCGCGAAGCACAAGGGGGAGTTCTTCGGGTTCTTCGCTTTCTCGGGAAAGGTGACGTCGTTCATGGGGCCGATGCTGCTTGGCGCGCTCGTGATCCCGTTCGGACAGCGTGTCGCCGTAGCCAGCCTGCTCGTGTTCTTCATAGTGGGCGGTTTGATCCTGATGACCGTGGATGAGAAGGCCGGAATCGAGGCGGCGCGCGCTGCGGACGCGCCAGCAACCTGACGGAACGTTTACCGCTGGTCTGAGAGGGCGCTCTTTGGGTGCCCCCGGCCCAGCCAAGCCGAGGGAGTCACAATATGGCCGAGCGCAGCATCTGGGATCGAATGAAAGGCGCCGCGATGTTGGACGTGGCGACGTACGAAGAGGTGGAACACGATGAGAGTCTGACGACTCAGGCGGCGATCGTCGTTCTGATCGCGGCGTTGGCACGTGGAGTGGCGGGGTTCAACGACGGCGAGAACGGGATCATCGTCGGCGTCGTTGCGGCCCTGTTCAGCTGGCTGGTATGGGCCGGGGTCACCTATCTGATCGGTGACAAGCTGTTGAAGGGAACGGCCACGTGGGGTGAGCTGCTGCGTACCCTCGGCTACGCCCAGGCGCCGGCCGTGCTCCTCATCCTCGGGTTCCTCCCGTTAGTCGGGAACGTCGTCGCCGCCATCGTCGGCATCTGGCTCCTGGTGACCGGAATCGTCGCGATCCGACAGGCCCTCGACTTCGATACGGGCAAGGCCATCCTCACGGCTTTCCTCGGCTGGCTCGTGGCGGTCGCCATCCCGGGCATCGTGATCGGGGGAGCCCTCATCAACTGGTAGAACCCGTGGTATGAGGGGGCCTCCGGCGCATTGCGGCGCGCCGGAGGCCCCGTATCTTGCCAAGTTCCGCCGGTGCGACGGAGGTGCGCCGGTTCCACACGGGTGGTCGGGAGGAAGATCGAGACCCCATGCGCATGCCCCTCGCGAGCCGCTCAATCATCCTCTGCACTCCGGCGTTGTTCCTGGTGGCCGTTCCCGCCAGCGGGCAGGAGTGGCCGGCCACCCGACCTGAGCGCACCGCCTACGCCGAGACTTCCCGCTACGATGACGTCACCGCCTTCCTCGAGGAGCTCGAGGGTCGGCACCCGATGCTCCGTTTCACGAGCTTCGGCTACTCGGAGGAAGGGCGCCCGCTGCCCCTGGCGGTATTCGGGGACGTGCCGGACGCATCGGCCGCCTCCGTGCGATCGTCGGACGCGACCAGGGTGCTGGTGTTCGCCAACATCCACGCCGGCGAAGTCGCCGGGAAGGAAGCTGCGCAGGTCCTGGCGCGGGAGCTGGCCGAGGGACATCACGACCGGTGGACCGACTCGCTGGTCATCCTGGTGGCCCCGATCTACAACGCGGACGGAAACGAGCGCATCGGTCTTCGAAACCGGCCGCGGCAGCACGGTCCGGTGGCCGGGATGGGGCGGCGTCCGAACGCGAGGGACCTGGACCTCAACCGCGACAACGCCAAGCTGGAATCGGCGGAGGCCCGGGCGCTGTCGCGCCTGGTGCAGGAGTACGATCCGCACGTGGCACTCGATCTTCACACGACCAACGGGACGTTTCACGCCTACCACCTGACCTACGCTCCTCCGCTACACCCGTCCACGGACGCGGCGATCACGGCCCTGCTGCGTGAGGAATGGCTTCCGGCGGTCACGGAGAACGTTCGAGAGCGGTACGGCTGGGAGTTCTTCTACTACGGCAACGTTCCCGGGACGTTCGGGATGCGGGGCGAGCGCGGCTGGTACACGTTCGATCACCGTCCGCGCTTCACGACCAACTACCTGGGCCTGCGAAACCGGTTCGGAATCCTCAGCGAGGCCTATTCCTATGCGACGTTCGAGGACCGTATCCTGGCGCACGGCCGATTCGTCGAGGCGGTGATCGAGTTCGCGTTCGCAAACGCCAAACGAGTGCGCTCGGTGGTCGAAGCCGCCGATCGGGCACCGGCGCCGGGGATGGAGGTCGCGCTGCGGGCGGACCTGGCCGCGGGTGACACGATCGATGTGCTCATGGGTGCGGTCGACGAGGAGCGGAACCCCTACACAGGCGGGCTGATGTACCGACGGCGCGACGAGAGGACCGTCGAGAGGATGCCCGACTACGGCACGTTCCACGCGACGGAGGTCACGGCGGCTCCCGCCGCGTACCTGGTGCCGGCCGGGCTCACCGCGGTAATCGAGCGGCTCGAGGCCCACGGCGTGCAGCTTGCCCGGCTGGACGTTGAGGCCGAGATCGCGGGGTCGGAGTTCCACATCGACTCCACGCGGGCGGCCGAGCGCGAATTCCAGGGACACAGACAGCGCGAAGCCTGGGGCGAGTGGGAGAGTGTCCGGCGCTCGTTTCCGGCGGGCACCGTCGTCGTCCCCGTGCGGCAGCCCCTGGGGCGGCTGATCGTGGTCCTCCTGGAGCCCGGCTCGGACGACGGCTTCCTGACCTGGAACCTGCTCGATCCGGCATTGGAGGAAAGCGACGTCTATCCGATGGTCCGGCTACGCGAACTTCCCACGGAAGCGTGCGGAGAGTGCGTCCGGTTTCGCTGACGCCTAGTCCCGCCCCGCCTGGACGGACGCAGGCGTTCCGATCCGGCAGCGGCGTGTCTGTGCCGGCCGCGCTTGTTCTCGTCTTTCTGGCCGTCCTTCTTCTCCATTCCACGCCATTGATCGCTCAGACGACGGGCCGAATACAGGGCAGCGTGATCGATCTCTCCACCGGACGACCGCTCGCCGGGGTGCTGATCCGCATCGAGAGCCTGGATCGCTCGACCCTCAGCCTTGAGACAGGGCCCTTCGTCCTGGCCGGGGTGCCCGCCGGGCGGCGCTGCGCGAGCTTCCCGTCACGACCGTCGAAGAGGCGGTAGAGCTCACCACGGGGGTGTCCGACGGCCACTTCCGTGGAGGAAGGGTCGGGCAGGAGACGTACCTGG
>CAYWLF010000236.1:1417-4584 GCA_964458875.1 uncultured Gemmatimonadota bacterium | reverse complement strand
ACATGGCCGTGAGCAGGCAGTCCTGGCCGATCTCGACGTTGTGGGCGATGTGACACAGGTTGTCGAGCTTGGTGCCGGATCCGATTCGGGTCTCACCATAGGTGGCCCGATCGATACAGGTCCCTGCCCCAACCGAGACCCGATCTTCGATCACGACGCGTCCGAGCTGCGGAATACGGTGGCTGCGCCCCTTCTCGTCCTGGGCGAATCCGTATCCTTCAGCTCCGATGACCGCGTTGGACTGGACGATCACCTCGTCACCGATCTTGCTGTCGTAGCCCACTGTCACGTTCGGATGAATGACGGATCGATCGCCGATCACCGCCCCGTACTCGACGACGGAACCGGCCATGACGGCCGTCTGCTCGCCGATTCGTACTCTCCTGCCGAGTACGACGTTTGGCCCGATCCGGCTCCCGGAGCCGATCTCGCAGTCGGGACCGATCACCGCCGAAGGATGGACGTCCGGCCACTCGGAGTCGAGAACGTCGCGATCGACGTAGCGCTGCCGGATCAGGGCGTGCGCCAGCTTGAGATTGGGGGCGACGAGAAGTGCCATGCCGGGCAGCGCCGCCAGCGGCTCCTGCAGCGCCGGACTCGTGACCACGGCCGAGGGTCGGCGGTTCCGAACTGTCTCCACGGCCTGTTCGTCCGCCACGAACACGAGGTCTCCCGGTCCGCACCGCTCTACGGAAGCGATTCCGGAGAGCGAAACATCCTCGCCTTCCATCGCCGTCAGCAAACCGGTGGAACTGAACTCACTGAAGATCTCGGATGTGCGTGTGTCCATGTTCATTCCTCGAACGGGTGACTGCGCGGGCCGACGGCCGTACGGGTCCTAGCGAATTCCGGTGTCGAAGCTGACCACTACCTCGACGTAGGCGCCGGCCCCAACCTCAACGTCCTGCTCCCCCGCTACCGGGAACGGGTCCCCGGATTCGGGATCCAGCACATACTGACCGGGGCGCAGGCCGATGCGGAATCGTCCATCCTCTCCGGACCGGATGCGAGTCACGGACTCGCCCGCGGCGCTGCGTACGTCGATCCAGGCCTCGTAGGGAAGATCGGGACATGGGTCTTCGAGCGTCTGTACAGGACACTGCGGACCCAACAGGACGACTCCTTCAATGCCCTGCGCAGCGCCCGGTTCGAGGAGGTCATCCTCGCTACAGGCGGCCAGCGTGAAAAGGACCATGACGCATGGCCACAGTCGGTAATTGCGACGGAAACGCATGTGATACCTCCCGCGGATCGGTGCCAAGGGGCCGCTTAAAGATACAAGCTAACGGTCCAGCGGGCCCAACCGGCACGCAGCCGCTAGCGGCGCATGGGTCGCAGGTGATGGCCACCCGGCGATCGTCGGCGTCAACGTTGAAGCTCTCCCAGCACGGCGATGCCGCGCGGCGACAGCCGATACCCGACGGCGAGACTCTCGGTCAGGCCGAGACCCTTCAGCTTGCGAACGTTGACCTTGAAGGCGTCCCGTTCCATATCGAGGTTCGGCGCGAGGTCCGCGGCACGCTCCCCGGGTCTCTCCAGGAGTAGCTCGAGAGTACGGCGAGTCCAGGGACCGGAGGTGGCCCGGCGGTCCAGCCGTCCCAGACGCTCGACAATCTCCGCCATTTCTGCCCCGCCAGGAATCGCACCGCGGAGTGCGATGCGTGGATCGGGACCCGCCAGTGAAAGTCCGATTCGATAGACCAAGCCCTCGGGTTGCCGCTGGAGTTGAGAGCGCAGTGACTCGACATCGGGGAATCCGGCTGCCATCGCATCGGTCTGTGTGATATCCTCGAGATCGACGACTTCCACGGACTCAATCGCCAGCTGTCCGATGGGCGTCAGGAGCGATCCGCCCGTCTTGACGGTGGGACGTCTCCACCGTCGAAAAGCGAGGGAGATGGAACCACTCTCGATTCCTCTCAAGGTCTCCTGTTTCAACAGCATCTCGAAGAAACCCCCGGGGATCAGGCCCTATTCCAGTACACCCGGAGGATGAGAGCGAGCAGTACACCGAAGACCGCCCCTCGAGGAATCGCCAGGAGAAGCGCTATCGTGCTTGGTCTGCCGATGTCGAACAACGGGCCAACGACAAAGACCAGGGCCCAGGAGACGAAGCCCGCGAACGCACCGACTGCGGCCAGGCGCACGACCAGGGACCAGAGTCCCATCGCGTTCCACGAGCGTAAACTGCCCATCAGTCGCTCCTCCGCCCGGCACTCATCGGTCCGACCAGACTGCCAGCTCGTTTCCACTCGGATCGGCGAAGTGGAACCGCCGCCCACCGGGAAAATCGAACGTCTCGCGAACGACGCGACCTCCGCTCTCGATGATCAGGGCCTCGATTTCCTCGAGTTTCATGGCGTACAGCACGACCAGGGGGCCACCCCCCTGGACATCCGGCGCCGCCTCGAAGCCACCGCCCATCCGACCGTCGCTGAAGCTCGTGTAGTCCGGACCGTAGTCGGTGAATTCCCAGCCAAACACACCCGAGTAGAACTTCTTGGTCTGCTCGATGTTCGTGGCTCGAAACTCGATGTAGTCCATGCGACGGTCTTGCTCTTCTTGACTCATGCTTGGTTCTCCTCTTGAGGTCCCGTGATCTACGTTCGGAGAGACGTGAGCAAAGGTCGATAGAGGCCCGTGCCGGCCCCTGGTCTCATACCGGTCCACGCCTGTGCCGAAGGCGGAATGTTCAGGTCACCGTCGCAGCTGCCTTCTGTCGCTCCCAGCCGCGCGGATCTGACCAGGCTCCACTCCTCGCCTTCACGCTCGAATGCGAATGAGTACATGCGAACCTTCAGTGTCTCGGAGTCACGGACCGTTTCACACCTGCCGAACCAGACCTCCACGACAGCCGTGTTCGCATTGAAATTGGGATCCCTCAACAGGATTCGGCTGGCACCACGACGATGCTCACCGGAGAGACTGACTCCGAGCGATTCTTCGAGCTGACTCCTGACCGACTCTCCCCAGGGAGACTGAGACTCGAACGAAACCGGCTGGCCGCCTCGCAAGGCCGCCCTCATTCCCGGCTCCAGGGCTCCTGCGGCTGCCCTTGCGAGGCCGTGATCCTCGGGCGCCGACTGGGACCGCACGCCGGGCGCGGCGAGGACCAGGCTGACGGCGGCGGTCACCAGGACCCGGGCTGTCTGACGCCACCTATCGGT
>CAYWLF010000236.1:0-1317 GCA_964458875.1 uncultured Gemmatimonadota bacterium | reverse complement strand
GTCAGTATCTACTCGGGCCCACTCCATTTCGCGACTGCCAGCGCGGCGAGTCCGAGCACGGCGATCAACAGGTTCACTACGACGAACGATGCCGCGACCTTCTGAAGATACGTCGGATCCGTCCACATCAAGTCCGCCGGGCTCCACATGGATCCGGTTTTGCTCGGTGTTATGGGCGTAACGAGTGCGATTGCGAGGGCGACCGACTCTATCACGACTACGCCTGTGACTCGGTCGGAAACATTGGACCGCGGTTTCTTCTCGGGAGATTCCTCGCTCAATTTCGACATCCTACCGCTTGAGTGAGCCGGTCCATTAGCCAGTCAATTCCTTGGCTCCACTTCAGTCTCGGGCGCCCGGCCAGGCCGAAAGCTCCACGAAGGTCATTTCTTCAAGCCATTGTGCCGTCCGAGACAGCTCGGCCACGCTCAGTTGAAGCCTGCGTCGAGGCACGTTCGACTGATCGCCTTCCCAGCAGGTGAAGATCTCGGTGGCCCCTCGGGATAGGGCTGATTCGAGGTATCCGACCAGGTCCGCGCGCGACTGCGTGACCGACTCGTCGTCGTCCTCGCTCTCTTCCACAAATCCGCAACTGCAGGAGGTGTGTGACCCGGCGTATACGACGTGCGGCAACGAGAACTGCTCGCGTACCGTCTCCTCGCGAGGGGTGAGCGGCTTGACGTTGAAGCCGCGAGCGTGTGGATCGAATGCCTTCAGGGGCAACTCCTGATCCGAAGCGATGTACACGGCGAGGCACATATCAGTACACCACTCCGTCGGGCATGAAGGCCGTGAAGGACACTGTGTCCGAATCGCTCACGAAGTACACGGCGAAGATGCCTTCACCCGAAATCTCGTAGGACCAGGTGCGCAGGGTGTCACCCAGCGCGACTCGGTGCCACCAGTCCTCCTGTGGACCCCAGATGGACTCCGTCTGCTTGATGGTGAGTTCCGTCTCCAACGGCTCGCCGAGCACCCGCTGTACTTCCTGACCGGACATCCCCACGCTGATGCTCCGCCAGGACCCGTCCGTGGCGGGTGCCTCCGTTCCCCCTGAGGTCTGCCCGCCGTCGCCCTCGCACCCTGGCAGACCCGCTAGGGCGAGTACCAGCGTCAGACAACCAATAACTCGTCTTCTCACGCGTCAGCTCCAGGCACGTGTCAGCCCGCCGTCAGCTTCCCGGGTTCAGTGTGCGCCCCGATCATCAACCGCGCCAGCAGCGTGCTTCGCGGTAGACCGGTGCGCAGCGTTAGTTTACGATGCGATTTCGAGGACGCTCCCCCGCCTCCTCGTTTCACCTGGCACGAAGAGGTCCT
>CAYWLF010000235.1:0-4601 GCA_964458875.1 uncultured Gemmatimonadota bacterium | reverse complement strand
ACGGCGAACAACAGGTCCTCCTGGTTTATCCCTCCGAGGTCGCGCCTCCAAACACCATTTTTTGCCCTTCACTGTTGTGTGGGCCTAAAAGTACGGCCGTGCCGTACAGGCCAAGCCTGCACGTACGTCCAGGAAGAAGTATCTGAATGACAGTATCAGTATCCAGGAGTTCGACCGGATTCGACCGGTTCGGACTCAAGGAAGCCCTCATGCGTGGTATCAAGCACGCGGGCTTCGAAGACCCTCGGCCGATTCAGCTCGAGACCGTTCCCGCTGGCCTTGCCGGCCGCGACGTGCTCGGGTTGGCTCAGACGGGCACGGGCAAGACGGCGGCGTTCGCGCTTCCACTGCTCGACCGGTTGCTCGACGCCCCACGCAAGGGCCCGCGAGCCCTGGTGATTGCCCCGACCCGGGAACTCGCCACGCAGATCGCAGCCGAGATCCGCACGCTCTCGAAGTTCACGGGCGTGAAATCGGTCACGATCTATGGCGGAGTCTCGATTCAGGGGCAGATCAACGATCTGCGACGGCGCCCCGAAATCGTTGTGGGGTGCCCCGGCAGGGTGCTCGATCTCCTCAACCGGCGCCTGTTGCATCTCGGCCAGGTGGAAACACTCGTCCTCGACGAGGCCGACCACATGTTCGACATGGGCTTCCTGCCCGACATTCGGAAGATCATGGCCGCGCTACCGAAGCAGAGGCAGAACCTGCTGTTCTCGGCCACCATGCCGAAGGACATTCGCCGGCTGGCCGACGACCTGCTGTCCGACCCCCACGTGGTCGAGTTGGCGGATACCGCTCCGGCCTCGACAGTCGACCACGCTCTGTACATGGTCGCCGAGCCGCGTAAGCGGGAGCTGCTCGAGCGCATGCTTGCGGGGGACGACTGCAATTCAGCAATCGTTTTCACGCGCACGAAGCACCGGGCGAAGCGTCTGGCAGATCAGCTCAGCAAGGCGGGACACCGTGCCGTGGGTCTCCAGGGAAACATGTCACAGAGCCAACGGGACCGGGCCATGCGCGGCTTTCGCTCGCGTTCCTACGACATCCTCGTGGCCACGGACATCGCGGCCCGGGGGATCGACGTGAGCGGCGTCTCCCACGTGATCAACTTCGATGTGCCGAACACGCCGGAGGCCTACACGCATAGGATCGGCCGCACCGGCCGCGCGGAGCTCGAAGGAGTGGCCTGCACGTTCGTCACCAGCAGCGATCGCGCCTGGGTGAAGTCCACCGAGAACATGATCGGGTCGAGGATTCCGCGTCGGAAGGTCGATGGCTTCGAGCACGACTCCGACGAGAGCACACGACACGAGCGTTCTGCCGGACGATCCCGCAACGGTGGGAAGCCGCGGCGGAGTGGACAGAAGTACCGGGGTAACAACGGGAATCCGCGCAGCGAAGGCCAGCCGCGGAGCGGCCGGCGCAACGCTGGATTCCGTCCCGGTAGCGGACGGCGCACCCGCTAGTCGGAATGCGCACAGAACCTGCCGCCAGGTAGTCCTTGCGCGGTGCACTACCGAGGGCCCTGATCCATGCTGGATCAGGGCCCTCAATGACGTATACTAGTGAGCATGGACATGACCATGGCAGGCCGAGTGGCCCTGGTTACCGGCGCCGGCTCGGGTATCGGGGCCGCCACCGCTGAACTGCTGACGACCCACGGCGCCGTGACCTACTGCGCCGACCTCGATACCGCCGAGTCCGAGGATGCTGCCCCCGCTGCCCCCAGCGCTGCACGTGGAATTTCCGTCCAGCTCGATGTGCGCGAGGAAGCGGACTGGGCGAGAGCGATGGCCGAGGTAGTGGACAGCCAGGGACGCCTCGATGTCCTCGTCCACGCGGCGGGCATCGCGGCCGCTTCTCCCCTGGTCGATACGACCCTGGATGAGTGGCGCCGCGTACTGAATACGAATCTCGACGGAAGCTTCCTGGCGATCAGACATGGGGTCCAGGCCATGAGCGACGGTGGCGGCTCCATCGTGGTGATCGGCTCGGCATCAGGGATTCGACCATCCGCTGGAGCCGCGGCGTACTCCACCAGCAAGGCGGCGGTGAGCATGCTGGTGCGGTCCGCTGCCAAGGAATGTCGGGAGAACGGGATCGCAGTCCGCATCAACGCGGTGAGCCCGGGTGGAGTGAAGACTCCCTTGTGGCGCGCCATGCCTTTCTTCCGGGATCTCGTCGAGGTGCACGGGTCGGAGGAGGGCGCTTTCGCTGCCATGGAAGCGCACAGCGGTGATCGGTTCTCGAGTCCTGAAGAGATCGCACAGAGCGTGCTGTTCCTGGTCTCAGATTGCGCCCGCCACATTACCGGTGTGGAACTGCCCGTCGATGGCGGCTACGTCCTCTAGACGACGAGAGATGGCTCCGATGCTGCGATACCACCACCTGGGCATACCCACGTCACGGTCCCGTCCCGGTGAACGATACCTGCCCGAATTCGGGATGTACGTGTCGGGCTACGAGACGAGTCCGTTTCGCATCGAGTGGATGCGTTTTGACGAGGACAGTCCCGTACCACGGCTCGTTCAGCAGGTCCCGCACGTGGCTTTCGAGGTCGATGACCTGGAAGCAGCCCTCAAGGGCAGAGAGATCCTCATCGAACCGAACAGTCCTTCGTCAGGTGTGCTGGTGGCGTTCGTGGTGGACGACGGGGCCCCGGTCGAGCTGATGCAGATCGACTCGTGATCTGGATCACGCCACTACTGATACTGCTCGTGGCGGGCGGCTACGCCCTGCTGCGGTTGGGAACTCGCTGGGGTTCGACGCCCGTGGAGCGCGCCCGCGAGATGCTCGGAGACGACTACCTCACCGGCGCATCAAGGACACCCGTCGCCATGACCCGCGCCATCTCGATCGACGCGTCGCCCGAGCAAGTCTGGCCCTGGATCGCTCAACTGGGGCGCGGAGCGGGTTGGTACAGCATCGACTGGCTCGACAACGGACGAAAGACCTCCGCGCGGCACCTCGTCTCCTGGGTCCCCGAGCCGACGCCCGGCGACGCGACCGCCATCGGTTACCTGCGTGACCTCGACCTCGGACGAGCCCTCGCCTGGTGGGTGGGTGGAGTGCGGTTCTTCGGGGCTGAAGCGCGACTGGTGAGTAGCTACGCACTGTATCCTGAGCGGCAGGGCACACGCTTGATCAGCCGAATGTCAGCGGACGCAGTCGGGACGACGGCGCCTATCGCACTGCTGATATTCCGCGTTGTGGACTCCATCATGGCCAGGCGTCAGTTGCTCGGAATACGCGACCGGGTCGAGTTTGACGAAGAGGATCGCGTGCGCTCACAAGCGTCGGAAACGGGAGATCGCGACCAGTATCAGCTGTACGAAGTGATCTACGCTTCGGGAGACAGCGCCGGACTGGAGGGAAGAGAGCCGGCGGCCAGGTGGCGAGAGTCAGCCTTCTCAGACGGAGTCCTCGGAGCGCCGCCTCGAGGGAACACGAAAGAACACGATTGAATCGAGCGGTCACAGGAGATGTCCCGATGCGCTATCTGATCGTCGGCCTGTTTCTCGTCACACCCCTCCAGGCGCAAACGACCCCCATCTTCACCGACGCCGACCGCGCCGAGAAGGTGGGAGCCACTGCGTCCACCGTGGATCAGAAATTCAGGGAATACGCGGAACGGCAACATATGCCAGGCTTCGCGTACGGAGTCGTGCTGGATGGTGAGTTGATCTACTCGGGAGGATTCGGCTTCGCGAAACTGGTGCCGCCGACGGCGGCAACGACGCAGTCCCTCTTCCGAGTGGCCTCGATGAGCAAGAGCATCACCGCCGTGGCCACCCTGCAGTTGCGGGATCAGGGCAAGCTCAGCCTCGACGACCCGATCTCGAAGTACCTGCCCGAGACGAGCGCCCTGACGTACCTGACGACGGATGCGCCGGAGATCACGATCCGACACCTGCTCACGCACTCCGCCGGCTTTCCCGAAGACAACCCCTGGGGGGACCGGCAGCTGGCGGATCCTGACGACGAGCTGATGGCTCTGATCGAGAGCGGTGTGTCGTTTTCGAACGTGGCGGGTGTGGAATTCGAGTACAGCAACCTCGGTTTCGCGCTGCTCGGCCAGATCGTCCAGGTGGTATCGGGCATGGATTTCCGGGACTACACGAGAACGCAGATCTTCGAGCCGCTCGGCATGAACGCTACCGTGTGGGAGTACGAGAACGCGGCCCCGGATCTCCTCGCACTTGGATACGATTGGTTGGACGAAGGGTGGTTGAACATTCCGCTCGAGCACCACGGGGCGTTCGGCGCGATGGGCGGCTTGATCACTTCGATCGAGGACTTCAGGGCGTACGTAGCGTTGCACCTCTCCGCGTGGCCGCCGAGGAGTGATCCGGAGGAGGGTCCTTTGAAGAGAAGCTCGCTTCGGGAGATGCACCATCCGTGGCGCTTTGCTGGTGTGGTGCCGGCTTTCCGCTATCCGAGTGGCCGGGAATGTCCGTCTGCGAGGGCATACGCCTACGGCCTGCGCTGGATGGAGGACTGCGAGGGGAGGGTAATGATCGGGCACACCGGCGGACTGCCGGGATTCGGGAGCAACTGGACGATGGCGCCCGAGTACGGCTTGGCCGTGATGTCGTTTG
>CAYWLF010000234.1:0-4626 GCA_964458875.1 uncultured Gemmatimonadota bacterium | reverse complement strand
TCCGGCGAACTCGACGAACCACGGCCGGTCGTCATCATCGACCACTATCCCGTACGGCCGCGAGTCGGCCGTCGGGACCGGCACCAGATCCACTCTCCCGGTAGCCGGGTCGAAGCGACCGACCATGGTGCCGTGCTGCACCGTGAACCAGATCTGGCCCCGGCCGTCGAATACCAGCGTGTGCGGATCCGCAGCGCGCTCGTCCGGCATGGGGAACTGCTCGATGTCACCGGTCTCGGGATCCAACCGTCCAATGTGGGCGGCCCGGTTTCCCGCGTACCACACGATTCCGGCGCCGTCGACGACCAGGTTGTGAGGCCCGGTCCCCGGGGGCAGGTCGAACCGCTCGAAGCTGCCGTCCGCCGGATCGAGTCGAGCCGCGTAGTCGGCGGTTTGCCCCACGAACCACACCATTCCGTCGGGGGCCACGTAGGGATCGCGGGGCCGGGAATCCTCCCAAGGCACCCTCCACTCCACGATTCTCACCTCCTGGGCGATGAGCCCGGCGGCCGATGTGCCGTCGACCCCCGAGGGGAGCGGCGTGAACACGATGACCAAGGAAGCGAGCGCGATGGACCGGCGGATCCAACGGTTCATCCGAAATCTCCTGTTTGTCGGCAGCATGAGTATCCCCGGCTCGGTCCGCCGGTTCCACTACGTACGGGGCTCCCCGGGGCGGTCGATGCCTCGGGGAGCCCGAACGGTCTACCCCACGATCGGGGCAACAATGACCGTGACTACATCTTGCGTACTTCGGCCGCCGCCGTCGTTTCGAAGGCGTTGTAGAAGTTCAGGGTCGGATCCGTGAGGACGCCTGCCTGGAGCTCCTTCGCCATGTCTCCCTGCTTCATCGCTTTGTGGCACTGGGCCTCGAGTGCACGCGTCATCAAATTCGGTTCCGCCGACTCGAGGATTGCCATCGCACCCGCGGCGTCGCCCTCCGTGAGAAGCAGGTGCGCCTTCGCGATTCGCACGGCACCGGCAGCCGACTCGGACGCGGTCTGCTCCAGGCTGGCCGTCATGGCCCGTGCCTGCTCGGTGTTTCCAGCGAGGGCGTTCGTCACGGAAGCCCAGAGGTAGTAGCCCGTGCCTTCTCCGCCCAGCTCCGCGGCCTGCGCGAGGTGCGAGGAGACAGCCTTGCCGTTCCCGTTGATCGCGTCGTTCGCGGCCGCCTGGTAGTGCGCGTTGCGCGCCAGACCGTTGTTGCCGGCCGCCGCCGCGGCGGTCGCCACCTCGGCAAAGATGGCATCGGCTTCCTTCCGCTTGCCCTCCATCATGTACGACGCACCGATCGCCCGCCGGGTGTTGAGCCGGGCGTTCTGGGTCGTCTGGTATCCGGCGGCCTGCTCGAGCGCGGCGCGCGCATCATCCCGGTTTCCGAGCAGCCACTCGGTTTCGGCGATGCCCGTGTAGCCGGCAACGTAGCTCGGCCGAAGCTCGACGGCCTTCCTGTAGTGGGCCAGCGCCGTCTCCGTTTGGCCTTCCCACTGCATGATCTCGGCGTATGAATCGTGGGCGTTTGGATGATCTGGGGCGAGCTCCATGTACTTCGTCACTGCCTCGACCGCCTCATCCGTCTTTCCGTCGGCATACAGGTTGTACGCTATGATATTGTAGGCTGGCGCGAAGTCCGGGAATCGTTTCACCACGCCCTTCATCGCCTTGATGCCTCCACCGGACATCATGGCTTGCCGATACGCGAGGTGCGGCGCGTCCGGGGCGAGCTCGGATGCCGCCGTCACCAGCACTCCCGCCGTCTCGCTGTTGCCGCTGACCAATTCCTTGAACGCCAGCGCCAACAGCTGCTCCACGGTGGTCCCGCGAGCCATGTCGACCATGCCGACGGCGATCTGTTCCACGCGCTCGTCGGACGTCATCCCGGGGGCGGCAGCGGCGTGATACACGCGCGCGGCTCCGAACGATGGATCGACCGACAGGGCTGCTTCGAAGTGCTTCCCGGCCGCCGCGAAATCGATGTTGTCCCACTCCCACATTCCGGCCTGGAAGTGTTCGAGGGCTTCGGGCGATGCCGACGTGACGTTCATCGTGGTGGCGGCCGGAGATTCATACTCCTGGTCCTGGCCCGCCAGCGAGGCCGGCAGGGCGACGAGACACAGGAGGCACAGGATGCCCAGCCGCACGGGCATTCGGGTCGAGCGGAGTAATGAGCCTGGTAGCATGGAACCCTCCAGATACAAATGGGACTGCCGCGCAGAGGCCCACCGTTGGGCGTCGGCGCGTTGCGGGGGAGTCACTGCGAGATAGAGTGGCGCGGCGGAATTGCTAACAACGACATGCTTCGCGTACGTCAACAAACGAGAATCCTCGGCCGGGCGAGCACTCAGGGCCCGCTCACACCTTCCTCGCTAGTATACGTGAATTGATCCTGCATTGGAAGATTTCCGGCGCGCCAGCTCACGGACCTCCTGCAGTGTCCACCAACACAGCGTCGATGCATCGACTGAAACGAGCGTGAACGGGTGCCCGGAGCTGGCCGCCGTGCGCACATCTGTCTCCGATAGACGGCACAAGTCGGGTTTTCCTCCGGCCCCCACGGCTCTTGGAACCCGCAGCCCCGGCGGCGGGACCGGGTGATTGTGCCAGGTTGCGAGCGTGCCCTGCTGACAGGGACCGAAGAGCGCACCGCTCGTGTCGGAGCGACGCGGATCGGGCATGGTCATCCGGGTGAGTCGAACCGTGTCACCGACCACATTTCCGTGCAGACACAACACGATTTCCTTGTGGAGCGCGTCCGCCAGCACCTGGAGCCGAACGAGGAGGTCGGGGTCGACCGATAGCGTTGCCGAAGGGTTCGCCGCCGCGTGAACCGTATCGGGCCGCACCGCAGGAATGAGCGGGAACGAGCCCGACGGAGGCCCTGCCCCGGCTGGCGTGGCAGAGGTCGTGAGGAGGACCAGGAACGCGAGGGTCTCGCAGACGGCGAGACGCCCGCCCCGCACTCGCATCGCTCCCAGTATTCTGTTCGTCCTCGAGCGGCCCATCGGTTCTCCCCGCGCACGGGTCCACACCGAGAGTGGCAGGTGTCGTGCCTCGCGAGCGCGGCGAGTTCTATTTTCATATTCGACAGGCTTGTACAGAGTTTGTGGCATCCCCATATGATGGCCGGAAACAGACGAAATGCGGGAAGATCGGGCTACCGGAGGCGTTTTGCAGGCCGGGGCGTCAGCCGGCGGCGACCTCAGCGTAGCGGAAGCAGTCCACCGTGTGATCGTTCACGAGCCCGGCGGCCTGCATGTAGGCGTAGCAGATGGTGGGCCCCACAAAACGGAAGCCCCGTTTCTTCAGATCGCGGCTCATGGCTCGGGACTCGTCCGTCTCGGCAGGCAACTGCGAAAGGTCTCGCCAGGAATTCTGAATCGGCTGGCCATTCGTGAATCGCCAGATGTACGCGTCGAAGGATCCGAACTCACCCTGGACCTCGAGGAACGACCGGGCGTTCGTGACCGTCGATCCGATCTTGAGACGGTTGCGCACGATCGCCGAGTCGAGCATGAGGGTCTGCTGCTCGGCCTCGCCGAACCGGGCCACCTCGTTGGGATCGAACCCGGCGAAAGCTGCGCGGTACCCTTCCCGCTTCCGGAGGATTGTCTCCCAGCTCAGTCCGGCCTGCGCCCCCTCGAGCGTCAGGAACTCGAAGTGCAGCCGGTCGTCGTGGATGGGCACGCCCCACTCCTCATCGTGGTAGGCGCACATATCGTCGCCAGTCCCGGCCCACGCGCAACGCGAGATCACGCCAGGCCAACCACTCGATCCAGCTCCGTCTCGTACTGTTCCATCGACAGGCGACCCTCGACGTACCGCTGCTGCAGCGCCCGGACCCGGGTCTCCGCTGCACGGAGCCGCGAGGGACGAGCGTCAATCAGCGCCGCAACCCGTCCGCCAGGCCTGGACAGGACTGTTGTCGCCGTCTCGTGCCGGCCGCAGACGCACGACTGCCCGCCAACCTGACGTCTGTGACAGGCGATTCGGCAGCCAACTCCGACCGCGCAAAACGACACCAGGTAGAAGAGCCACGCACCAATCAGTATCCCGATCATTCTTCTTCCGCCCCGTTGCTGGGTGTCCCGGGGGTCTTTCCCCCACCGCCCACGTTTTCGATTTCCCGCGCCGCCTGTTCGAGGATCTCCCGGAGCCTGTCCATGGAGTCCTCGTCACCGACACGGCGGATCGATTGCTCGAAGCTGGCGTGCGCCAATCGCATGAAGGACCTGGTTACGTCCGTCATCGGTGCGCCCGAGAAGTGCTTCGCGAAGTCCTTGATGCGATGCAGGATCTGCTCGACCCGATCCTGGTTGCTGTCGAGGAACTCGCGTCCCTCATCCGTGATCGTGTAGACCTTCCGCCCATCCTTCTCCTCGCTACTCACGTAGCCCCCGTCCTCGAGGGACTGGAGAGTCGGATACACGGAGCCAGGACTGGCCGTGTACGCGCCGCCGGAGGTTTCCTCCAGGGCCCGCATCACCTCGTAGCCGTGCATCGGCCGGTCACGAAGCAGCTCGAGGATCATGTATTTGAGATCGCCGCGGTCGAAGATCCGCCAGCGAAAATTTGGCTTCCCGAAACCAGTGGCACCGGGACCGAACATGGAGGACCACGGGTTGGATC
>CAYWLF010000233.1:0-4645 GCA_964458875.1 uncultured Gemmatimonadota bacterium | reverse complement strand
TCACGGATTTCCAGGTGAATATCCGCCAGGGCATGCGTTTCCATCTCATCCGTGAAAAAGAGCTTCTGCACGCCTTCCAACCGGATCAACGGCGTCCCGTTCTCCATCTTCCGCCCCCATGTTCGTCGTCCTCGTCCACTCTTCGCCGCCGGCATGGCTCCGTCCCGCAGCACTCTCTCACGGTCTCACGCGTTAGACGCCCCGGGCCTGCATAGGGTTGAGCGTCTCTACTCGCTTCGTACGATCTCGCCTTACGTGGCCGGCCGCTGGTCGGTTTCAGGTTCGGTATCGGTCCGTGTGCGTGGTGGTCCTCGTGTCTCTAGATTACCGCTTCAGGAACGTATCCCTGTGCTCAAAGGAGATCAGATGCCGAAGGTGTTGGGATTGCTCGCCGCCGTCGGCCTCGCGTGGCCTGCGGCGGTTGCCGGGCAGGCCGCCGCGCCGCTCGCGGCGGGTGTCGAGGCGCCCGACTTCGAGATCGCAGGCGCGAGCCGAACAGGCGTGCTGCCGGCGCCCGTTCGCCTGAGTGACTTCCGAGGCAAGACGGTTGTTCTCGCCTTCTTCTACAGGGTTCGGACGCCTGGCTGAACGATTCAAATGGAAGCGTACCGTGATCAGTACGCACATCTGTTTGGAGAAGGTGATGACGTCGTTCTGCTGGCGGTGAGCAGTGACAGTGCGGAAGAACAGGCAGCCTGGGCTCGCGACGGGGATTTCCCGTTCCTGTTCGGAAGTGACCCGGGCTCTGAGGTAGGAAAGCGGTACGGGGCTGCCCGAAGCCGCAACGTCTTCGTCATCGACGCCGAAGGCGTGATCGCGTGGCGGGCCATCCCTTTCCGGGAAGTCGATCCGACCGCATACGAGGAGCTCGGCTCCGCGATTCAGGAGATCGCCGGCGGGCGCTAGTCGGCCGGTGGCCCCAGTACCTCGCGTATCGCGGTATCCACGTCCTGGTCCCGTCCGATGCCGGTATAGGCTACCCTGCCGCTGGCATCGAGGATCACGATGTACGACGTGGCCGGAGTCTCGAACGCTCGGACCGCTACGCCCCGGCTGTCCCAGAGCGTCGGGTACGGAACGGGGTGTTTCTCAAGGTGGCTCTTGACGCGCCGTTCCGACTGGCCCACGGCCACGGCGATCGCGAAGAAGTCCACCTTGTCTCCGTAGCGCTCGTGCGCCTCGAGCATACGTGGGTGCAGCGCTTCGCAGTTCTCGCACCACGTCGCCCAGAACTCCAGCACCACAGGTCCATCACCGAAGTAGTTCGAAAGGTCGACTTCGCCTCCCTGGACGTCCGCCAGGCTGAACCCGGCCGGGACGGCGCCTCGAGCGATCCCTATACGCGTATCCTGTGCCGCGAGCGGTGCAGCCTGATGGGCGCCGGCCACCAGAACGGCCAGGAGGCCTACGATTCGTGGAAACGCTGACATATCGATATCCCTCACCAGACCAGCCAGGCCTGATACACGTAGTAGCCCGCCATTCCGAGCATGAGCACCCCGGCGATCTTCTTCACCCATATCGTCCAGGCGCCCGCCTTCGGCAGCCGGCTCGCGGCTGCGGCCGACACGCCGACCACGAACAAGAGCGCGGTCATTCCTATCGAGAAGACAAACAGGTACAGGAACCCCATCCAAGCGCTGCCGGTCGTCGATACCCACGTGAGCACGGCCGCGAACGCCGGGGCACCGCAGGGGGCCGCGACCAGGCCCGACGTGGCCCCGAGGAGAAACACCGCCGGGTAGGAACCTCCGCCGAGGCCACCGGCCCAGTCGATCAGTCGGCGAGGCGCGGCCACCGGGATCACGTCGAGCATGACGAGTCCGAACAGGGCCAGGAGACCGGCGATCAGGAGGCGCGCCCACACGCTCGCCGCGATCGTGCCGAACAGCTGTCCCGAAAGTCCAGCGATCAGGCCGGCCACGGCATACAGGAGCGCGAGTCCAAACACGTACGCCAGCGTGAGTCCGACGACTCGCGAGCGTGGAGCCTCTTCTCCCGCAGTGCCGGTGATGACTCCGACGGTGATCGGGATCATCGGGTAGATGCATGGGGTGAGGCTGGTCAGCACGCCGGCTCCGAACAGAATCGCCAGGGCAAGCGCGGGATGCGCTGCCAGCGAGTCACCGAGTCCAGTCTGCAGAGCCAGGTAGTGCCAGGTCATTCTTCCCTCGTCGTCCCTGCCCGTGGCCTTCGCCGAGTCGTCCCCGGCGTGCGCCGTCCCAACCCAAGGAACGAGGACTTCATCCGGTCAGTTCCTGCAGTGCGGAATCTTCAGGTCGGTGTGGACGCCGGTGTGGTGCTCGGGTCGGGTCTGTCCTGCTGTGACTCGGCCGGCTGGACGAGAATGTCCCGGGCGATCTCCAAGTCGATCGCCAGCTCCGTCTCCCCAATCCGAATCACGCACGCGGGCTGATGTTGAACGAGCGTAATCTCGGCATCGGGTCCCAGTCCGTATACCGTCAAAGTGCGGTGGCGATCGGTGACGGTGGATCCCAGGCACAGGACGGTTGCCTTCTGGCCCGGCCGGAGTTCGGCCACCGTCCGAACTCCCGCAGGAAGGCCGGCCGCGGTGGGAAGACGCCGTCGGAAGAGCCGCTTGACGAAAGAGACAGTTGGGGGTGTCTCCGGGAACTCGTACTCGCATGCCGGACACCGGACCAGGTGGCACAAAGACCCGAGGGGGCACCCGTGAGCGCACAGGGTGTCCGTCTTCTCGAACTCGAAGCCGCACATCGGGCACGTCAGATAGTCTGGAGCCATCGTCCCACGTGGTTCACGATACCACCAACAAAGAGGGCGAAGGGAAAGATGAAGGCGACCATGCCCGCCGCGACACCCTTGCCGTGTTCCTTCGCTATGATGAGAAGCGTGGCGAAACAGGGCATGAACAGCGTGATCGTCACCATCGCCACGAGAATCTGGTGCGGTGTCAGGAGCGGGTTGGGCCCGGTCACCGCGTCGAGGACGTACACCGCCCCGAAATCACGCCGCATGAAGCCCACCAGGAAGGCGTTTGACATGTCGGCGGGCAGCCCGAGCCATCCAGAGACCAGGGGCTCGGACCAGGTGGAAATCCTGGACAGGAGGTTCAGGCGGTCCAACACGAAGAGCACCGCAGTACCCACCGCGAACACAGGGATGACCTCACGAAGGTACCAGTCGAGCCGGGTTCCCGTCTTCGCGAGCACGTTGCCGATTTGTGGCCTTCGCATCGGCGGGATCTCGAGAATGAAGTCGCTGGTCTGACCGGGGAACACCCGAGCCGACAGCCACCCGACCGCCAGCAGAATTCCGCCCATCAGGGCGAGCCACACGAGCGCCCCGGCCGGAGAGAGGGCCGCCATCAGCGCGAGCAGCACGCCGAGTTGAGCGGAGCACGGAACGGCTAGCGCGAGCAGCATGGTCGTCACGAGCCGCTCTTTCCGGGTCTGTAGAATACGTGTGGTCATGGTGGCCATGGTCACGCACCCCAGGCCGAGGATCATCGGGAGGACGGCCTTCCCGTTCAGCCCCATCACTCGGAACGCGCGGTTCAGCATGATGGACATGCGGGCGAAGTACCCGGAGTCCTCCAGGATGCTGAACACGAAGAAGAACACGGTCACGATCGGCAGAACGATGGCGAATGCGTAGCTCAACGCCATGGTGATCTGCCCGAAGGGACCGACCATGAAATCGTGCAGGAGCCGGAGGAACGACTGCCAACCCGACAGCTGAGCGTCAGCGGGGACTCGGTAGGGGGCGCGAATGGCCTCTCGGTCCATCCGGGTGATCGAAACGTCGTGGGCTGGTGAAACCGGAAGCGTCAGCTCGTACGGCACGTTCTCGACCACGTGCTCGTGCGGGAACGGCAACACCGCGTCGGTGGCCCGAATAGCCAGGGGGCTGAGGCGCTGCTCGAACCCGGCGATCTCCAGGGCATCCACCATGGTGCCCGCACCGAACAGGCCGACGAACCAGAACACCACGAGGAGGATCGCCGCGAGGAAGGCCATGCCTTTCACTGGATGCATCGCCCAGAAGCCGATACGGACGCCAAAGGGCGCTCCTTTGGGCTGGTCGATTGCGTACGTCACCGAGATGATCTCGTTGACCCTGGAGAGGCGATCCTGGGCTCCGCTCAGTTGCGGTTGGGGACCCGCCACGGTGTCCACCTGGGTGGGCGGGCCGATATGCAGAACCTGGGGGTCCGGGACCCGTGCCAGGGGAAGGGCTTCGACCAGGTCTTCCGTACCCTCGTTGCGGGGCGCCACCGTGACCACTACCGGTATCCCCAGGATTTCTCCCAGCCGACCGCTGTCGACGCTTCCGCCCCTGGCCTCGAGCTCGTCGTACATGTTGAGAACGAGAACCATGGGTCTCTGAAGTTCGACCAACTGCAGGGTGAGGAGCAGGGCTCGTCGCAGATTCTTGGCATCCGCGATCTGCACGATCGTCGCGTCGGGGTTCTCCGTCAGCAGGCCCCGCGTCACGTGCGCTTCGTCGCTGCGGGGAGACAGATCGTTCAGCCCCGGAGTGTCGACGACCTCCTGCTCCAGCCCATTGAATGACGCGCGAGCGCGAACCAGCTCGACCGTCGTGCCGGGATAGTTCGACACGGTGACGTAGCGCCGGGTGAGGTTCCGGAACAGCAGGCTCTTGC
>CAYWLF010000232.1:0-4650 GCA_964458875.1 uncultured Gemmatimonadota bacterium | reverse complement strand
GGGGCCGCGATGCGGGCGAGGCTGACGCCGCTTGCCTTCATCGCCGCGATCTCGGTGTCCGCGGCAAGCCGGTTGAAGGCGTAAAGGACGGCTACCAGCACCGCCATGGGGACGATCACCGCGAGAATGAACGGGATCGAGTAGAAGAAGACCTCCGCGATCACCCTCGCCCCGAGACCCTTGCCCACCAGCCTGTGGAACTGCTTGGCCAGCTGGTCGAGCAGCATGAGAAGCGTCAGCGCGCTCACCGCGAAGATGAACGGCGCAACATGCTGCCTGAGTACATATAGACTGAGGATTCTCATGGCCCCGAATCGCGAACTGGTACCTTGCCCGAAACCCGCATCGCCGTAATGTACCGCCGAACGGGACAAAGGCTCCATACCACCAACGAAAGGCGGATCGGGCATGCCAGAAGCACCTCGCTCGATCGCCGTCGTGCTGCTCAGCGCGATCGGCGACGTGGTACACGGCATGCCGATCGTCACGTCCCTGAAGCGGGCCTGGCCCGATGCCCGGGTCACCTGGATCATCCAGCCCGTGGCGCACGCGCTCGTCGAGCCTCACCCGGACGTGGACGAGTACATCGTGTTCGACCGCGCCGCTGGAGTGGCGGCGTTTAGCGGTTTCAGGAAGCAGGTCGCCGGGCGCCGCTTCGATCTCGTGGTAGCTCTCCAGGTGTATCTCAAGGCGGGCCTGCTCGCGGGCCTCATCGAATCTCCACGGAAGCTGGGCTTCGATCGCCGGCGAGCCCGGGACTGCAACTGGATCTTCACCAACGAGCGGATTCCGCCGCACGAGCCGCAGCACGTACAGGACCAGTACTTCGAGTTCCTTCATCACCTGGGAGTGGAGCCGGTCCGGGAATGGCAATTCGAGTTCAGCCAGGTCGAGCGGGAGGCTCGACAAGCGTTCTTCGGAGAACTCGATCGGCCGACCCTGGCAGTCGTGGTCGGAACCACGAAACCGTAGAAGAACTGGTTCCCCGAGCGATACGCGCGGGTCCTCGAGGTGGCGGAGGAGGACCTTGGCCTCCAATCGATGATGGTGGGGAGCGAACACCGGGCCGAACTGGCGGCTGCTCGACAGGTGGTCGAGCTTACGCGGGCCCGGCCCATCATGGCCCTTCGCCATGACCTCCGCCGGCTCGCCTGGCTCCTGGACGGGTCCGCCCTGATGCTGAGCCCGGACACGGGACCGCTGCACGTGGCCTCGGCCCTCGGGACGCCGGTCATCGGCCTGTACGGCTACACGGATCCCAAGAGGGTAGGCCCTTACCGGGGATCGAGGGAACTCATTGTCGATCGCTACTCTCGGGCCGGCGAGACCGTCCCATCGGCCGAGGTTCGCCTCGGAAACATGGAAAAGATAGAGGTGGACGACGTCATCGAGAAGCTCGAGCTTGCTGTCCGTGACCTCGCACCGGGCGGCGGCGAATAGAGTCGTGCGCGGAACTCCCCCGGGGTGGTGCGGGTGACAGGACGTGCCATATTCCACTGCCGCCGCAGTCCAGAAGTCCTGCGATTCACTCAGTCTCTCGAAGGGAGGTCGGTCGAGCGTCCGTGACCAAGGGAAGAATCCTGTGGGTCGACGATGAGGTCGATCTTCTCCGTCCTCACACTCTGCTCCTGATCCGTGAGGGCTATCACGTCGACGCCGTGATGAACGGGGCCGACGCACTCGAGCTCCTGGAACTCGAGAACTACGATCTGATCCTGCTCGACGAGCAGATGCCCGGCCTTCGGGGTCTCGACGTCCTAAGTGCCATTCGGACCGCGGGTCGCGACCTGCCAATCGTGATGGTCACGAAGAGCGAGACCGAGGAAACTCTGCACGAGGCGATCGGCCGCAGGGCGGACGACTACATCATCAAGCCGACCAGCCCGCGGCAGGTCCTGTCGGTCGTCACCCGACTCCTCGCCGGCGCCCGCCTGCGCCACCAACAGGCCGCGCGCGAGTTCACTCAGAGGTTCGGCGAGTTGCGCGACGCGATCATCACGGCCGACAGCTGGGAGGACTGGGCCGCCCTGTACAGCGAACTGGTGGACTGGGACCTTCGCCTCGAGGAAGCCGGTGAGACGAGCCTGGCCGATACCATCGACGCGCTGCGCAGCGATGTGAGGCGGAACTACAGCGAGCTCGTGGCCGACCGGTACGCCGAGTGGTTGCAGGAGGATGGAGAAGCCGGCCCACCGCTGTCCGTCGATATCGTGGAACGGTTCTTCGCTCCACTTCTCGGCGAGGGTCGATCCGCGCTGCTCATCGTCATCGACTGCCTGCGGCTCGACCAGTGGCGGGCGATTCGTCCGCTACTCACGGACCTTTTCGAGGTGGAGGAGGTCCTGTATTCGTCTCTACTCCCGACGGCCACTCCGTTCTCGCGCAACGCCATCTTCAGCGGACGGTTCGCCGACGAGATCGAGGAGTCGAGGCCGGGCTGGTACGACGCGGGGTCGGAGTCCGGCTTCAACACGTTTGAGGACGAACTGTTCGCCGCTCACATCTCGGAACTCGCCGGGCCCGGCGTGCGCACTCACTACGAGAAGGTATTCTCGGCCGAGCAGGGCAACTCCATGCTACAGCGGCTCAGCGCATACCTGTCCGGTCCGTCGGCTACAGCCCTGGTGTTCGGGTTCGTCGATCTTCTCACGCACGGGCGGAGTGAGTCGAGACTGATATGGGAAGTGGCGCGCGACGCGTCGGCCCTGCGCGCTCTCACGGTGTCCTGGTTCGAACGATCGGCGGCGTTCAGCGCTGTTGTAGAAGCCGCGAAGCAAGGTGTTCCCGTGCTGCTCACGACCGACCACGGGTCGGTGCACTGCAACCGCCCCTTGACCATCTACGCCCATCGCGATGCTACATCGAATCTGCGCTACAAGTTCGGCCGCGACATGCGGGTCGATAACAACTCGGGCGTGCTGGCCGTGAAGGACCCACTCGCTCTCAGGTTGCCACCGCGCGGGTTTCATTCGACCTACATGATGTGTCGCGATGACTACTTCTTCGTCTATCCGACGAAGCTGCGCGAGTACCAGGGGCGGTACCGGGACAGCTTCCTGCACGGCGGCATAAGTCCGGAGGAGATGGTTCTTCCGGTGGCGCTCCTCACCCCGAGATCCTGAGGGACGCCGGCCATGTGGTCTTCGTACGCTCGGTTGTTCCGATACGTAGGGCCGTTCCTCGGTCTCCTGGTTGGCGCCATCCTCCTGATGGTACTGTCGGCGGGTCTCGACGCCTTTACGCTCGTACTGTTGATCCCGTTCCTGCAGTCGCTGTTCGGAATGGAGATCCTGGCGGGCGCGGACATGAGCAGCATCGAGCGCCTGCTGGACGGGTGGTTCGGAGCCTGGATCCGGTCGGGCGATCCGTTGGATTCACTGCGGAACGTCTGTCTGCTGGTGCTTGGCGTCCTCACGGTCAAGAACCTCTCGCTCTACGGGGCCCGCCTGCTCACGATGTACGTGCAGGAACACGTCGAACGTCACATGCGGGACGACGTGTACGGGCACCTCCAGTACCTGCCCCTGTCGTTCTTCGGGCAGATGAAGGTCGGTCAACTCATCACGCGTGTGCTGAACGACACGAGAGAAGCCCGTACCGTCATCACGTTCGCTCTCACCGACGTTCTCCGGCAGGCGGTGACGGCGACCACCTACATCGTATTCCTGTTCATCATGTCCTGGCAGCTCACACTCGTGGCGCTAGTGACCGGTCCCCTGGTCGCCGTGGGCCTCAGTCCCATCCTCCGCCGTCTGAAGGGCAGTTACAGCAAGGCGTTCCAGCAGCGAGGCGAGCTGGTGTCCGTGGCGCAGGAGACGATGAGCGGGATTCGACTCGTGAAGTCTTTCGGGGCCGAGGAGCACGAGCGGGAGCGTTTCAGCCGCAGTTCGCACCGATACGCCCGCCGCATGGTGCGAGCGAACGCACTCAGCCAGGCTGCCGGGCCGATCTCGGAGACGCTGTCGTCGGTGATCGCGCTCGTTCTCATCTGGATCGGCGCCAACATGGTGCTCGGAACGGGCGTCCTGTCCGCGGCGGTTTTCATCTCGTTCGTCACGATGGCAGTTCGGCTCGTTTCTCCGGTCAAGGCGCTGGCCCAGTTCCCGACGAAGCTCCAGCTGTCGATTGCCGCAGCCGAGAGATTCTTCGAGGTTCTGGATACGGCGGCCGAGCCGTCGCACGAGGAGGGAGAGAGAGCCGCGAGCGCGCCGCGCGACTCGATCCGGTTCGAGAGCGTGGATTTCGAGTACGAGTCGGGTCGGCCCGTTCTTCGCGGCATCGATTTCGAGGCGAAGCCAGGTGAGGTCGTAGCCCTGGTCGGACCCTCGGGAGGCGGGAAGAGCACCCTGGTCGACCTGCTTCCCCGTTTCATCGATCCGACGGGCGGTCGGATCACGATGGACGGCCAGGACCTGAGGGAGATACCGCTCGGTGCCCTCCGGTCACTGTTCGGGGTGGTGAGTCAGGAAACCGTGATCTTTCACGACACGGTCCGGGCGAACATCAGCTATGGGGCAGAGCGTCCGGAGGACGAGATCTGGGAGGCGATTCGGGCGGCCAATGCAGAGGAGTTCATCCGCGAGTTGCCGGAAGGAATCCACACGCTGCTCGGCGACCGGGGGGTTCGCCTTTCGGGTGGGCAGCGTCAGC
>CAYWLF010000231.1:0-4663 GCA_964458875.1 uncultured Gemmatimonadota bacterium | reverse complement strand
CGACAGCTACCCCACGGTGGGCCCGGATTCCAAGGAATATCCCACCTGGCACCCCCCGACGGATCCGGCTACGGGTTGTTCTTTCGGCCACGAGCACGGCCGCGACCCGCGCGGCTCGAATCTCCACGCAGAGCTGGGAGCCATACCCTTCGGGTACGCCAACGAGCAGCTCGACACGTACGATCCGGCGTTGCAGCGTCACGAAGACCACGTCGGACACAAGATCGACTGGGAGAACGACATCGAGCTGCATTACTCTGGCGACGCGGCGGGGCAGCTGCTCCAGGGTTCTCGCTGCGACGTGCTGGTCAAGCTACACCAGGGGTCTCACTCCAAGGACGCCTTCACGAACAACCTGCATGAACTGGTCTATCACATCCGCTGCGAAGACGGAACGGACATGAGCCTGACCATTCTGGCTGCCATCGGCACTCCAGGCGAGTTCGTCTCTACATGCGATCGTGACATCCATGTCACGGCCGGTAGCCCCACTCCCCTGGGGTCGCCGAGCGGCAGCGGGAAGCGCGTCATCCCGACCCGTGATTGCGTCGAGCAGCACATGCTCGTTCCCCCCGGTGAGCGATCGAACTTCAGCTCCGCCCTGCGCGAGAGTTGGCAGATTTCGCAGTCGATCCGCAGCTCCTCGGGGCGAACCGTGGCGAGCGTGAACCCGTACTTCAACGTGATTCGACCGAGCCGATTCTACGATCCGGCGATGCAGGGCCTGGTGGGACGCCCGATCGACGTGTGCTACGAAGAGACGGAGTCCGGCGAGCGCGCCCAGGGAAGCGACTGCGACGAATCGACCGCGAACGGCAGCCTGCCCGGCGTATCGTGGGACGACTCTCGATCGGTGTTCGATGGGGCACAGCGGTCGGTCGACATCAACAGCAATCGAATCAACAACGAGGACGGTCCAGAAGTGTGGTACACCGATCCGTTCGGCAAGAACGGTCGCACCGAGCCCTTCCCCGGGAGTGTGCGCCAGTACATAGCGGCGCTGGACAACGTCCTGGCCGTCAATCCATCGGGGCCCACGTTCGGCCACCACAGGGAGTACGGTGGCCCCTCGGTTCACGCCCCGAACTGATCGGAACGCTGATACGCCTCCCGTACGGGTGCGCTGAGCATGGGCTTGTTTGCGGACTGTCCATGAAGTGCTATGGGCCAGACGTAGACATCTCCTTGCCGTGCGGGAGGCACCACTTTCGGCTCCCATTCCCCTGCATCGCAAAATGCTCCGGATGCGTCAAACCACCGTTCCACGCACACCGAATAGAATCATGCAGACCGCCGGAGTAATCGTGTAAAAGATTGTCGAGTAATATTTTAGACTGCAAACACGGCGACCGGTCGTTCGGCAGGAAGCTTGCACGTCCCAACCCGGAGCCGTGGCCGCCATGCGTTGCGGCACGCAGTCAAACGCAGACAAGGATCTGAACTATGTCCAAGTCAATTCGCACTGCCGCCGTACTGTTTGTCCTGTGCCTGATGCCCGTTTCACTGCTGGCGCAGGACGCTGGCGCCGGCGTTTCCATGGATCTGGGTGTGAAGGTCGGGGTCAACCTGGCCACGCTGAATGGCGAGGGAGAATCGCCGGGACGTCGAACCGGGTTCATCGGGGGAGGCCACCTGACCATCTCTCTTCCGAACTCGATGTTCTATTTTCAGCCCGAGCTTCTCTATTCGATGAAGGGCTTCAGCGAGAGCCAGGACGGTACCAGTGCGACGCTGGCCCTCGACTACATCGACATTCCGCTGCTGGTGGGAATCCACTTCGATACGGGCGGCAGCGTGACGCCGCGTATCTTCGCGGGGCCGCAGGCGAGCATCAACGCCAGCTGCAAGTTGAAAGGCGACCAGGACGGTGACAGCGCGTCGTTCGACTGCGACTCCGAGCTGGTCGGAGAGATCTTCTCAGCGAAGAGCGTCCTGTTCGACCTCCTGTTCGGTGCCGGCCTCGACTTCGACATGGGCAAGCTGGATATCGTATTCGACGCCCGGTACGACCTGGGGCTGACCGACGCCCTGGACCTGGGTAGCTCGAAGATGAGTGCCTGGCAGTTTCTTGCTGGTGTCGCGTTCCCGCTCGGGAACTGACGAAACCCTCGATCGCGCCCGGCCGCTCAGGCAGCCGGGCGCGATTGCGTCAATCCTGGCCGGCGTCGGAGTCGGGACCTGGCCTGGACAAGGGCCCGGACCACTCGTTGAGGTCGTCGAGAAAGTCTTCCACCGCCTTGCCCGCCTTCGTGAGGAAGTCCCTGACCCCGAACTCCACCTCGTGGAACGGGTCCCAGTCCGATCGACCGTCCGCGGCGTCGTCCGCAGCCGCTTCTTCCGCGTCCTCGGGCCTCTTCTCGAGCCGCACCCGCGTGCCGCTCAGTACGATGGCGTCGAACTCCGCGTCCTCGCTCTCGATGACGAGTTTCTTCCACTTGACCCTCGGATAGCGGAGTGCCGCCACTACCCGGCCCCTGTCGTCCGTCAGCGTGAGCTTCAGCGGTCCGTTGCTGATCTTCATCTCGGCCATGATTCACCTCGGAATATTTCCAGTGCCGCGTCGATGACTTCCTCGACGACTTCGGTCTCGTTGGAGTTCGTAAGATAGACCACGATCGCGTTCCGGTCAGGGATCGCCATCCCGAGCGTGCCCGTTGCGCCCCGGTGCCCGAAGGCGGGCAGGCCTCCCTCTGACCGGGGCGGAGCGTAAATCTCCCACTGCATGGCGTACCAGCGGGTCCGCGCGGGCAGCGTGTCGGCTGCCGTCGGGTCAGCCAGCGCCATTTCGACTGTCGCGTCCTCCAGGAGACGTTCGCCCGCGAATTCGCCCCGGTCCATCCACGCCTGCAGAAACCGCGCGTAGTCGAACGCACTCCCGAACAGGTCTCCCGCCGGGTTGAACCAGGCGTCTTCATGCGGTCTGGACGGGTTCCACCACCGCTCCCAGGAAGTGCCCCCCCAGCTGCGGTAGGAGGAAGGCACCCGGTTCGCCCACTCCACCTCCGGCAAGAAGGCCGTGTGGGTGTCTGTCATGCGCAGCGGTCCGAGGACCCGCTCTTCGATGAACCGTTCGACGGGCATCCCGGTGACCGTCGCCACGATGGCGCCCAGGGTCTCGGAGTTGAGGTTCGAGTAGATGAAACGATCGCCAGGCTCGTACGTGGGGCCCCGTTCACCCGCGAGGTTCACAGCGTCTACGAGGGTAGGCTCATCCGCGAAGCCCGGCGGATCACCTCCCTGTACGAAACCGGATCGGTTGGTGAGCAGCTGGCGAACGGCGATTCGGCCGGCGGTGCCGGAGAACGAGTCCAAGTACCGGCTGACCGGCTCGTCGAGGCCGACCCGTCCCTCCTCGGCAAGCATCAGGGTCGCCGTTCCCGCCACGGGCTTGGTCATCGAGGCGAGGCGGAAGATCGAGTTGCGCTGCATCGGACGCAGATCTTCACGATCCGCCCACCCCATGGCCTGGTGAAGCACGATTTGCCCGTCGACAACGACGAGGATCTCCGCTCCCACGACGTGCCGGGCGACCATCCTCGAGTACAGGCGCTCCTTGAGCAGCCACAGGTCGTCCGAGGAGACGCCGACGTTCTCCGGGGCCTCCGCATACGGAAGTGGGGCTCCCGCGAGCGGTGTCCGGGCGGTTCGCGGGGATCCGGGGCGCTCCGGGTCGTCAGCTCCGCACCCTGCGCCCAAGACCGCCAGGCCAAGGGTCAGGCTCAGGGTCCGCAACCTCCCGACCGCCGGACGTTTCACGCCCCCCTCACTCCGCACCTACGAGGCTGGGTATCCGTCGCAGGGCTTCGCTCCACACGAGGCGCGCGCCGCGCGACTGCGTGAAATAGAGGACCATGGCGTCCTGGTCGGGAAAGGCGATCGCGAGTGTGCCATCGGACCCGCGGTGTCCGAACCTCGGGAGCCCGTTGTCTCCCGAGTCGGACGCATCTCCAGCCTCTTCCTCCTGCTCGGTTTCGGGGAAGCGCTCCCAGTGCATTCCGTATCCGGCGGAGTATCCCTGCGCGAGGGCCTCGCGCACCGTCGATTCCTGCAGCAGTCGCCCACCCTCATATGCGCCCAGGTTCATCCACACCGACAGCCAGCGGGCGTAGTCGTACACGGTGCTGTAAAGGCCACCGCTGGCCCGGAACCACGGGGTCTGCTGCGGCATCGTGTTGTCCCAGTACCGCTCCACCGGGCCGTCGCTGGCCGTGCCGTATGTGCTGTTCACCCGGGGTGCCCAGGAGCTGTCCGGTGCGAAATAGGCGTGCGTGTCCGCGAGGCCGAGCGGATCGAGAATGCGCTCGCGGATGAACTCTTCGGCCGGGGCGCCCGTCAGCTCCGCGATGATCGCCCCGAGGGTGGCTGAATTGTGGTCCGAGTAGCTGTACGACACTCCAATCGGGTTCGGAGGACCCGTCTCTCCGATCAGATCCACAGCCGAGCGAAGATCCGGTCGGGTCCAGTACCCCTCGGGAAACCGGGTTTGCTCGAACCCTGCGCCGTGCGTGAGAAGCTGCCGGATGGTGATCGCGCCCGACCGACCGTTGTCGAACGACGGGAGGAACCGGGCGACCGGATCATCGAGGTCGAGTCGGCCCTCCTCGGCCAGGATCAGGATGGCGGCCCCGGTGAACGGCTTGGTCATGGAGCGGATGCGGTAGAT
>CAYWLF010000230.1:0-4710 GCA_964458875.1 uncultured Gemmatimonadota bacterium | reverse complement strand
CTCGGGCTGCCCGGGCGGCCGCGGGCCAGATCGACCCAGACCCCACCAGGCCAGGGCCGTGATACCGATCACGGCCAGTATCGCGGCCCACCGGGGGATCCGAACCCAGGGTCTTCGAGTTCTGAGGGCACCACGGAATTCAGCGGCGTCCTTCCACCGTTCACCTGAATCCAGCGCCAGCGCCGTCCGGAGAACGGGGCGCGCTGCCGCCGGGACCTGGGTCCAGTCTCCCGAGTCTGGCGCCGTGAACAAGGTCCAGCGCCTCCCCGACAGCGCCTCGTACAGGACCATGCCGAGGGAGTAGAGATCGGATGTCGGAGATGCCGCCTGGCCCGCCGCCTGCTCGGGCGACATGTAGGCCGGAGTGCCCGGGCCTCTGCCTTCCGCGGTCAGGGTGTCTTCCGTCGGTGCCTCGACGGAGGCGATCCCGAAGTCTGCCAGCAGAGCCCGGCCATCCTGCAGGAAGATGTTCGACGGCTTGATGTCCCGGTGCACGACCCCCGCAGCGTGGATGTGCTTCAGCGCGTCGAGCATGTCCCTTCCAAGACGAAAGGCATCTCGGCCGTCGAGAGGCCCTCTCTCGAGTCGCTCGGCCAGCGTTTCGTCCTCGATCAGGTCCATCACATAGTAGTAAAGGCCGTCACGCTGATCCGCGTCGTGGATGGAGACCATGTTGGGGTGGGTAAACGAGGCCAGGGTGCGGGCTTCCCGGAGGAAGCGTGCCTCGCCCGTCGCCGTCGCCATTTCCGGGCGCAGTACCTTGACGGCCACCAGGCGATCGAGGGACGTGTCGTGGGCGCGGAACACCGTGGCCATGCCGCCGGAGGCGACCTCGCCCTCTACTTCGTAGCGCGGCGCCAGGGCAGCGCGCAACCGTTCGAGAAGGGATGGCATTCGACGGCTCCCAGAAAGTCCGGCCGGGGCCAGAGCCGGTGCCGCATAATCCTGCGAAGACTAGATCTGTCCGATCGTCCCGGCAAGCTGGAGACCTCCCGACTGACTGTTGAGCAATGACGTGTCCGGTGCATTCACGGCGTCGCGCCGGAGGTGCGCAGCGTGTAGTTTCGTGCACGCGAATCCGCCCGACGGCGGGCACCCGATCAACCCCGAGAGAACCCCGGTCGATGAGTATTCGAGCCACCCTCAGAGCCTTCTTCACGACCGGCAAGGGCGTGGTGCGCGGACTCTCCGAGGAAGAGGCGGGCACCGAACCGTTCGCGCTCTTCGACCTCTGGTTCGGCGAAGCGAGGCAGGCGGGCCTGTATCTGCCTGAATCGATGGCTCTCGCGACGTCCACGGCGACCGGGAAGCCGTCGGTCAGGCAGGTCCTCCTGAAGGCGTTCGACGACCGAGGTTTCGTCTTCTATACGAACTACGACAGCCGCAAGGGCGCCGAGATCGAGCAGAACCCCTGCGCCGCCCTGGCGGTTCATTGGCCGATTTTGCAGCGCCAGGTGCGGATCAACGGCGCCGTCGAGAAGGCGGCCGCCGAGGAGTCCCGGGCGTACTTCGACAGCCGGCCCCGTGGTAGCCGGATCGGCGCGTGGGCGTCCGACCAGAGTTCGGTTCTTCGAGACCGTGAGGAGTTGGAGGGGAAGTTCAGGGAAACGCAGAAGCGATTCCCGGCGGGCAGCGACGTGCCCCTGCCTCCGTTTTGGGGCGGATATCGGGTCATTCCGGAGACGTTCGAGTTCTGGCAGGGTCGAGCCAACCGGCTTCACGACCGCCTGCGTTTCACGCGCGACGGAGACGGGTGGACCATCGACCGGCTTTATCCATAGCGTGCGACTCACAATCGACAGCAGCGCGACATGCGCGGTACCGGTGACCGACTACACGCGCGACGGCCTTCTCCTGTTCATACAGGTGGACGACCTTGTGGATGTGAAGGAGCGACTGGCGATGAATCCGGCGAGTAGCGTGTAGTTCGTGATGTAGCCGGGGGCGGAGTTCCGCCTCTCCGGTCGATATGCGTAACCCCTTGCCGCGCCGGTCTTCGGCCGTCGCGCGATTGAGGACTCGAGGTCCCCGAGGAGGGTACCGACCATGCGAAGCAAGTGGTTGTTGGTTCCGGCAATGATATTCGTCGCGGCGTGCGGCGGTGAGGCGGGCGGAGCGGCCGACTGGGCCGGCACGGTGGAAGACAGTGCGGGCGTACAGATGGTGAAGAACTCTCTCACCCCGCTGTGGGGCGAGGGCGACGCCTGGGTCCTGGAAGACGTGATGACGATCGGCGAGGCAGCGGGCGACCCGGACTATCAGTTCGGCCAGATCGCAGGCATCGTGATCACGGCAGACGGCCGAATCGTCCTGGTGGATCAGCAGGCCCAGCATCTGAAGGTGTTCTCAGCGGACGGCGTGTACGAGCGAACGATCGGCCAGGCGGGCAGCGGGCCTGGTGAATTCGGCCCCGGGGTGGGACCCGTACTCATCGGACGGGGCGATACGTTGATCGTGATTGACCAGGGTAACCAGCGAGTCAACGTGATGCAGGCGGACGGCACAGATCCGGCGGATTTCCGGATGAGCTTCGAGATCGGCATCCCACTGAGCTGGGCCGTGCGGAGCGACGGTGACCTGGTGTATCAGCTCCGGGCTCTGAATCTCCCCAACACGGAACAGCGGGATACGCTGGACCTGATCGTCAGGGCATCGTACACAGGTGAGGTTTCTGATACGCTGTTGACGCCGAAGCGAGGCGGATCGTTCTCGTTCGGCGAGGACGGGCGGCCCCAGCGGATGGTGTTCTCGCCCGAGCCGGCGTGGTCGATCCTGGATACAGACGGTCTGTGCTTCGCGGTAAACGACGTGTTCCGGCTGGACATGTACGATGCCCTCGGGAATCTGAGCCGAGTCGTTACCGTCCCCGTCGAGCGAAAGCCGGTGACGGACGCCGACATCGATTTCTTCATGCAGACGGTGGAACGCCTTCTGACGGAGCAGGGCGTTCCGCCAGAGCAGATGGACATCATCAAGGACACGTTCAACTTCGCCGAGTACTTCCCGGCTTTTCTCCAGATGATGCCGGGCCCGGCCGGAAGTCTGTGGGTGCAGCGTGTTCAGGAACCGACGGGCATGACGGAGGAGGAGCGCGAGACCTGGAATCCATTGCTCGACCTCGGAGCCTCCCAGTGGGACATCCTGGACGCGGAAGGTCGCTACCTTGGCGCGCTCGACATGCCACACCGTTTCCAGCCGGTCACGTTCGAGGGCGACCTGGTGTACGGAATCTGGCGTGACGAGTTCGACGTACAGTACGTGCGGGTCATGAGAGTCGTGGGCCTGGAGGCGACCGTCTAGGACGCCGAACCCGGCCCTTCAAGTCATCAAACGAGGACTCGATGAGAAAGACATTTGCGTGGTTGGGCGCCGTGCTTTTGGCGGCGGCCTGCGGAGGCGGAGCCGACGGCGGAAGCGACTGGTCCGGCACCGTGGAAGACAGTGCGGGCGTGCAGATCGTGCGCAATTCATTGCAGCCGATATGGGGTGCGGGTGAGGCCTGGGGCTTCGAGGAAGTCCTGTCCATCGGCGAGGCTGCCGGCGATCCTGACTACCAGTTCGGACAGATCGCGGGACTGGACGTCTTGTCGGACGGACGCATCCTGGTCCTGGACAACATGGCGCAACACGTAAAGGTGTTCTCGCCCGCCGGCGTGTTCGAGCGCACGGTCGGTCAGCCCGGCTCGGGTCCGGGCGAGTTCGGTCCCGGCGCCGCGATGCTCATGGTCGGCCGCGCCGACACGGTGATCGTCCCGGATGCGGGGAACCAGCGCGTCAACGTACTCCTCCTTGGCGAGGGAGAGAGCACCAGCTTCCCTCTCAGCTTCGAGGACGGTATCCCGATGCGCTGGCAGATGCCGGACTCCGGGGAGCTCGTGGTGCAGCTGCGTCCACTCAACCTGCCAAACCAGGATGTGGTGGACGTCGACCTCATCGCCCGTTGGGCGTACGACGGAACCCTGGTCGACACTCTTGTCACGCCTCCGCGGGGTGAGACGTTTTCGCTCAGCGGCGGGCTGCCCGAGTTCCACTTCTTTGCGGCCGAGCCCATGTGGACCCTGCTGAACGATGGCTCGTTCGCCTTCGCGACGAACAAGGAGCTGCGCATCACGGTTTCGGATTTGGATGGGACGCTCCGTCGCATCATCACGATGCCCAGCGATCCCGTACCCGTCGCCGAAGAGGACAAGGAGATCATCACCGGGCTCATCATGGGCCTCATGGAAGAACAGGGAGTTCCGCCCCAGGCCCTTGACGCCATCGAAGGGAACATCAGCTACGAAGAGACCTTCCCTGCCTTCGCGCAGATGCGGAACGGTCCGGACCAGAGCCTCTGGGTGCAGCGGATGAGCTTCCCGAGCGACATGACCGAGGACGAGCAGGAAAATTGGAACCCGATGCTGGACCAGGGCTCGGATGACTGGGATGTGTTCGACTCTGAAGGCCGCTTCCTCGGCTTCGTCACCATGCCAGATCGGTTCAGCCCGTTCTCGCTGAAGGGCGACCTGCTGTACGGAGTGTGGCGGGACGAGTTCGAAGTCCAGTACGTGAAGGTGCTCAGGGTCACGGGTCTGTAGAGCCGGTTGACTGACGCTCCGGGACAGAGATCTGTACCCCGGCCACGATCGAGGGGTCGGCGCAAGTCGGCCCCTCGTCACCGGTTGTCCTCGACGAGTTCGGCCACCGGGTCCGCCTGTAGCTCAGGCACCG
>CAYWLF010000229.1:0-4727 GCA_964458875.1 uncultured Gemmatimonadota bacterium | reverse complement strand
GTACATCGCGTTGAAGTACACGCAGCCACCGAGCAGCAAGACGGCCAGCAGGCGGAGGGATCTCAACCGCGGCCCTCCGTGGTCGCGATCCTCCGACCTGTTTCCTGCAGGTAGCTCTCGATCGTGTTGGCGAGCGCTCTCGCGATCCGATCCTGCCGAGCGCTGTCCGTAAGCAGTTTTTCGTCCGACGCGTTCGTGATGTAACCCAGCTCGACGAGCACGGCCGGAAGCAGACCCGGGGTCATCAGGACGTAGTACGGCCCCTGCCTCGCACCCCGGTCCTCGGTGTCCAGCGCCCCCCGCAGGCCGTTCTGAATGTGGCCGGCCAGGATTTCAGACTCACCCCGGTAAGCGTCTCGGTCCACGGTGGCCAGGATGATCTCGAGCTGGTCCACATTCGGAGGCTCCGCCCCCTCCTCCAGCTCGATGACCGCGTTTTCCCTGCGGGCCACGGCGAGCGCATCGGCGGTGCGTGCCTGCCCCAGGTGGTAGGTGGTGAACCCACGCGCCGAGCTACCCGGGCGCGGCTGCGCGTCCACGTGGATCGAGATGAACAGGTCAGCCTCCCAATCCACGGCCAGACTGGGCCGTTCCATCACTTCCACGAACACGTCGCGATCCCGCGTCAGGAGCGGCTGAATTCCACCTCGTCGCTCGAGTTCGGCGGCCAACTTGAGACATACGGCAAGCGTGATGTCCTTTTCTCTGGAGGTTCCCCGAGGGCTCATGGTGCCCGGGTCCACTCCCCCGTGCCCAGCGTCGATCACCACGCGCCACGGACCGGGACGGCGTGATCCGGGAGTCGGGCGGTCGTCCGCTACCACTGCCGCGGCCGGGACCGGTTGGGCCACCTCCGCGGTCGTCCCGGCTGACGCCTCTGCGGGCCGCGACGCGACGCTCGGAATCCAGTCGGAGAACAACTCCGCCGGGACCCACATCTCCCCCTGCAACTGATACGGAGCGTTGCTGAGTTGGAACACGGAATCGCCGTACCGACCGAATGGCGACCCGGAACGCAGTTCCAGGGCGGTCCCGGCCACCTGCCCGGTCGCGGCTCCGCCGCGCTGGAAGGAGCCCGATATGACGGACTCCGGGACCTGGCTCCAGGGGACAGCCTCAAATCCGTTGTGCCGCCCCACCTCAACCGAATAGGAGACCCCTGCCACCTCGATCTCACCGGCTGAAGGCTGCCCCACTGCCGGTGCCGCCGCAGCGAGCAGCAACCACCCGGCCAGACCCAGCGTCCGCATCAGAAGGGTCCTCTCATTCCCGATCTCCTCCACCATGGAGTGCACGCTCGACCTCCCGCCGCATGACGTCCCGCTTCAGGCTCTCTCGCTTGTCGTGCAGCTTCTTTCCCCGCGCCAGCCCGAGGGAGACCTTGGCCCGGCCACGCGTGAAGTGCAGGTCCAGGGGTACCAGCGTAAAGCCCCGTTCGGCCGTCTTGACGGTCAACCGGACGAGCTCACGACGATGCACCAGGAGCTTCCTGCGACGAAGAGGATCGGGAAGGTCGATGTTGGCCGACTCGTACGGGCTGATGTGGAGGTTGTGGAGCCATAACTCCCCCTCCTCCACGGCCGCGTACGCGTCGTTGAAGCTCGCCCTGCCCGCTCGAAGAGACTTCACCTCGGCCCCTTCCAGCACCAGGCCCGCCTCGAGCTCTTCGAGAATCTCGAACTCGTGTCGGGCCTTTCTGTTCCGGAGGACGACATTTCGGCCGCCGGCCGTTCGTGCCACCTGACCTCCCGAGCCGCACGGCGGATAGACGAGACGCCTGAAATCTAGGTAAGGCAGGGGACAGGCGCTACCGCCGGCACGAGTCTGATCAGACCTGGTCGAACATGACTCGCTGACGACGCATGACGCTTCGCTGCCCGTAGACCTTCGCGACCTCACCCCCGAGAACGAAGATCACCGCCGCGTAGTAGAGAGAAACTACCAGCACTATCATGGTCGCGAAGGCGAAGAACACCTGGCTGAAGTCCGCAACTTCGGACAGATACCACCGAAGCGCACCCTTCAGGAGCTCGAATCCGACCGCCGAGAAGACGGCGGCGACGGTGGCGATCCGCCAGCTCAATCGCGTCGAGGGCACGAACTTGTAGATCAACAGGAACATCAGGAAGATGGCCCCGTACGCCGTTCCGTAGCCAAGCGCCTGCAGGGCTTGCGCCGTAGGAAGGCCCAACTGCTCGATGATCTGGCGGCCCACCGCGGTCATCGTCGTGGTGATCCCTATGTTGGCCGTCAGCAGGATGCTGGCGATCACCACCATCTTGATGTCGAGGATCTTGCCCTTAATGATCCCCGGTCCCTCCCGAAGATCGAACACCGCCTCAAGCACGGTTCGAAGCGAACCGAAGAGCCGGGTCGAGAACCACACGAAGAGAATGCCGCTGATGATCCCCACCGAACGCGAGGATTCAACGATGTCTGAAAGCTGCTCCCGGATCTGGACTTCCGTCGCCGGATTCACGGGCATCAGGGACGCGAGCCACTCCATCACCGCGTTCTCGGGCGCCGCAATGCGCGGCGCGAGGGCGATTCCGGCCAACGAAAGGATCAGGATCAGGAAGGGGATGGCCGCCAGGAGAAGACTGAACGTGAGCCCGCCGGCGAGGAAGAAGATGTTGTCGGCCGCCGCCTGGTCGTACACCTCGCGCACGTACTCCCAGGCCCCGCGCAACCCCCGCCCGAAGCCGGGCACGTGACGAGCGCCGGACTGAGACCTGCGTCCCGGCGCACTATCGGGGATGGGGGGACGCGCCGTCACGATCTGTCGGCCGCCGCCCGGGACTGCCGCAATGCGGAATCGCTCCTCAGTCGGCCGCCGGCTCCTCGAGGGCCTCGACGACCTCTGCGGCCTCGGCGAGCTCTTCCTCGGCTTCTTCCGTGAGATCGGCCACGCGCTGCTTGTATTCCGCCTTGCTCTCTGCCACGCGCTTCTCGAGATCCTCGCGAGCCTTGCGGGCCGTGGAGCGGCCCACCTTCACGGCCTCCTCGGCCTGGGCTTTCCGACTCCGCAGGTCCTCGCGAGCCGAATCCACGCGCTCGGTAAGGTCACCGCGAACCTGGTGAACCCTGTCCTCGACATCACCGCGCGCCCGACGGTACCGTCCCTCGACGTCATCCCGCATCAGGTGGAGACGGTCCTCGGCGTCGTCACGCAACCGCTTGACCCGGTCACGGATTTCCGCCTGCGTCTCCTCGCCCGTCTTGGGCGCATAGAGGAGGGCGACGACCGCACCGAGAATGGTCCCCCCGATGAAGGCACCAAGGCCCGATCCTCTCCGCTCCACGATCACCACGGGGGTGTCGCTGTTCTCTGTCATTTGACCGTCCCATGCTTTGTAAGAACCCGGACGGCGTCCGCACCTTGGCCGACGCGCCCGATCATATACTAAATCTATTCCCCACAGGGGGTGCGTTCAACTTCCGGTCGTCAGGTGCGGGGAGTCTGGACCACCCTCTCGTAGGCTTCCGGGTCCCAGGCAGGCCGCTCTTCCTGGTTCGCGATCTCCAGGCCCAGGTGGAACACAAGCCGCCCGATGCGCGCCATCTTCTCATAGTCTATCAGCTCCACATCGTCCCCGGGTTGATGATACTGGTCATGGGTGCCGTTGAAGAAGAACAGGATCGGCACACCCCGCTGCGCGAAGTTGTAGTGGTCGGACCGCGAGTAGAAGCTCTCCTCAGGCCAGATGTCATCGATCACGGCCATGTCCAGCTCCGGGTGTTCAGCCGAGATGCGCTCCACCTGAGGTCCGAGTGTGGACTCTTCCTTCCCGATGGCCACGATCGTGTCCGACCAGTTCCGCCCCACCATGTCCAGGTTGATGTTCGCTACCGTGCTCTCGAGCGGAAACGTCGGATTCTCAGCGTAGTAACGGGACCCGAGAAGGCCCTTCTCTTCGCCGCTTACGATCAGGAAGATGATCGACCGTCGCGGCGCGTTCTCGAGGCCGGTGAACGCTCGGGCGATTTCGACCACGGTAACCGTCCCGGAACCGTCGTCGTCCGCCCCGTTGTAGATCGAGTCGCCGTCCACTGCCCGACCGACGCCCACGTGGTCCATGTGGGCCGTGACCAGGACATACTCATCCCTGAGTTCTGGATCGGCTCCCCGGAGTAGCCCGATCGTGTTCGGCGCCTCCTCGACTGCGACCTCCGCTCGCGTGGCCAGCCGCGCCGTCCAGCCGTCCTCCAGGCTGCCGGCCGCGACCTGCTTCGACAGTTCGGCCGGCAGCGCCGCCTGCCCCACGAAGACCACCGGAACGCCATCGGACTCCACCTCGCCGAACACCACGCGTTCGCTGCCCAGGAAACCCTTGAAGCGATCGAATTGGGCATCCGGAAGGTCCAGAACCACGACCAGGCCGGCCGGGCTGGCCGCTCGGATGGCGTCCCGAAGTCTGCCACCGAAGACCTGGCGAATGTTTGCCGTCGTGACCCTCAACAGGGCGACCTGGTTTGCGGCGTTCGGCATGTCGGCCGCGTTCTCGACCAGCACCAGGATTCCGTCCGCCTCGGCGCTCGGCCCGGTGGCCTGCACGAAGAAGTCCTCGCCGTAATCCAGATCTGCGTCTCCTCCCGGTCCCGATATGCTGAACACCTGGCGATCGGCGCTGGCCGGGCTGATACGCGTCATAGGATACGACTGTATGTAGCCGTCACCGGCGCCGGGCTCGAGCCCGAATTCCTCGAACTGGCCAGCGATGTAGTGC
>CAYWLF010000228.1:0-4732 GCA_964458875.1 uncultured Gemmatimonadota bacterium | reverse complement strand
CGGCGGGACGGTTTGGATCGTCCGGACACAGGGCAGGGAGAGGCACGCGACTCGGAGTTCCGCCCGAGCGGAATTCGAGTGCTACCCGGTTCCTACACCCTGACCGTCACGTATGGCTCGCATGAACGCTCGAAATCGTTCGAAGTGCTACCGGATCCGCGAGAGAGCGCCTCTTCCGGGGACCGGATCGCCAAGTACGAGGCACTCCTGGCGGCGGGAGAGATGCGCGAGTCGGTGGCTGATGCCATCACACTGATCTACCGGCTTCGTGAGGACCTGAAGGCATCTCTCGAGGCGGAGGAGCGTGCCTCCCCGGATGAAGAAGAGGCTGACGCCGAGGACACCGATGAACAGAGCGACGGGTTGGAAGAGCAGGCCCAGGAGATCCGGCGACGACTGAAGGACATCGAGGAGCGGCTGTGGGTCCCCGAGGGTACGAAGGGAATTGTCTACTCGGATGACCGGGTGTGGAATCGGCTGGGCTACGCCATGGGTTCGATGCAGTCATCCTGGGACGCACCGACCGGTGCCCAAAGAGCCTACCTGAGAGAGGCCGAGCGGACGGCTTCGGAGGTCCTATCGGAGCTCGACGACCTGTACGCCGGGGAAGTCGCGGCGTTCAGGGAGTCGGTCCGCGCTGCCGGACTCACGCTCATGCCGCAGGAGGACACTCCCGCGATACCGTGAGCCATAGATTCACGATCGGTTCGTCGAACAGGAGGAAACAGCATGGAGGTCAAGGTACTTATTCAGGGCCCCGACACGGTGCACCCCCTGGTGATAGCGGTGCCGGAGGGAGAGGATCCGTCGCAGCGCCTGGCTTCGGCCATCGCCCAGAACTCGGCGGTGTTCACGATAGGAGCCAGCACGTTCCGCACCGACAGGGTCGTTGCCGTTACGATTCAGGAACCGACGATGCGGAACGCCTGGTAGACTGGCTCACGAAGCGTAGAGATTGATCACACGTTCGATAGCTCGCCGACACACGCGGCAGAAGTAGTCGGTCCTCGTGAACATGATGCAGTCGGTCTCGGATCGGTACAGGCCGTGGGTTTCGTACATGGCGCCCTCGAAGGCGCCCACTCGACCAGAGTGCTGCATCGCCTGGAGCAACTCGCTCTCGATCATGCGCTGTTCCTCGAACAGGGCGTCGAATTCCGCCTCTGGCGCCTGTGAATTGATGAGGGCCTGCCGCCTCGCCTGGATCGAACGGGCGTGTTCCTCGTATTTGTCCTTGTCCCACGGTGTCGGCAGGGGGACACCCGCCTCCACCATGTCCGCCCACTTTAGATCCGCCGGATCCAATAAGGCGGTCACGTTCGGCTCCCACGGCTCGGGATGCCTGGCCGAACCGGTCTCATAGGCTACGCTCGACGTGTAGTACTCGTCGGCGAGACCCGCGAAGTGGTGACCGAACTCGTGCACGAAGATGTAGTCGGCGAAATCCGTATCGACCGCCGTGGTCGACTGGAAGTTGTAGATGCCGCCGCCCCCGTATTGCTCCTCGTTCACGAGTATCTCGACGAATTCGTAAGGGGCCGCCGCCAACACATCTCTCAAGCGGCGATTGTCGAACGTGAGCAGGTATCGCTCCGAGCCGAAGATGTTGTACTCGGCTGAGACCGGCGTCCGCCGGAACTGATGTACGTGAGGCCGGTTGACTCCAGACTCGTCGGAGGGCAAGTCGATGGCCCAGACATTGAAGTCGGATCTCCGTGACCGAAAGGGTTCGGTGTCAAAGAGCCGTTCGACGAGTCGCGAAGCATCCGAGTGGAACTTGTCCATCTCGGCTTCGGTGTACCCCTCACCGAGCAGTACCAGGTCAACCTTGTCCGTGGGCGCACCGCTCTCGAGCAACGACCACACGCGGCCCAGGGACGGGGGCGGTGCCGGATTGACGAAGCGTGACTCCGGATCGAGCGGCAGCGACCAGATCTCGTGGAACGCGCCGTCGTCGTCTCGCTTCTTGAGGACCACCTGGACGGGGTGCCGAGGCCACGGGAATCGGAGCGACTCGTGGAACGTCCCGTATGTGCGACGAGCCGCACCCGTCGTCTCCCATTCCCCATAGATCGAGGCAAAGCCTCGCGAGTAGAGGACCTGATTGGTGGCGGGATCCACCACCTCGAACAGGTACTTGCCCAGGTTGGTCGGGTCCACGAGTTGTGTCAGGCTCCCCGCCCAGGGCCCGTCCGAGACCACCCGGTCCAACGACACGATTTCCTCACCCATACCCCCGGTGTGGAAATAGTCCAGGCGCATGGTCCGTTCGTGGAAGTGATCGTCGAATGTTCTCGCGGCGGTTTGTCCGTTACCCGCGGCGACGCCCCAGGTAAGAAGCAGGAAAGTGGCGGCGCCGGCGATCCTGATCGTCGGCGTGCCAGCGAGGGCGTGTCCGAGCATACGGCCTCCTCTGTGCAGGCGGGCTCAAAACACCAAAATTGTCCCGTCGTCGCCGTGCCACAAGCACGCGTGCCGCCTCCGCCAGGATACCTGTCTCTGCCCCGATGCCTTAGCTTCGCCACGGGTGGTTACATCAGAGCTGCACCACGTACTCGGCGAGAGATGCCTTGGTATGGACAGGAAAGAACTGGAAGCCGTGGAGGACATGATCGCCGACGCACTGGCGGATGAGCAGAATACGGGACGACTGGCCAACGCTCTCCGGCAGCGGGCCGCGTCTCATGGCCGGTCGCCCGGAGAGGACGACGTTAGCGGCGCCGTGGGGTTCGTGGTCGAATACGTCGGGCACGTGCCTGCCTACCTGCGCGACGGCCTGGAGGCGGCCCGAATGGCGGGACGCGAAGAGGAGATGGCCGGGGTCGTTCGGGAGGCGACTGCCTACTGGTTGACCGAGTCGGACATTATTCCCGACCGTCTCGGGCTTCTTGGGATTCTCGACGATGCATATTTCTCGCTCACGATGATGCAGGCAGTCTCGGACCGGTACGAGGAGGAGATCGGCCGGGCACTCTTCTCGCGCAACCTCAAGGCGGCGAACGCGTCCATTCGGAACCTGATCGGCGAACCTGCGGCGTCGCAGATCGACATGTATGTGGGCACCCGACTGAATGCCGATCCGATGACTCAAATGGTGCGGGCCCTGACCGCCATGAGGGCCCATCTCGGAGCTTTCCCCATTCCACTGCGAAATGAGATCTGGGGAGATCGATCGACCGAGGAGGTCGTCGAGGCCCGGCTCGGCCGCCTGGGCCTGGCCTGAATCCCGGGCGCTTTTGTAACCCCCCAGAGTACGGTAGTTTGGCGACGCAGCAGTTACGGTGCGTCGCGCCTGCCGCGCACCGCCCCGATTCGACGACGTACCATACTACGGAGAAAACGATGCCCGAGATCTCACTTCCGGCCAGCGAGGTCTTTCCGACCCTGGAGAAGAACATCCTCGTAGACGGCTTCCACATCGTGATCGATCTGGAGAAGTCGATGGGATCAGTCATGGTGGACGCACTCACTGGCAAGGAGTACATCGACTGTTACACGTACTTCGCCACCCTCCCGATTGGCCACAATCACCCGAAGATGGAGGACCCGGCTTTTCGTACCTCTCTCATGAGGGCCGCACTGGCCAACCCGGCGAACAGCGATGTCTATTCGCGCGAGTACGCTGGATTCGTGGATACGTTTAGGCGCGTCGCAGTTCCCGACGAGTTTCGGTATCTCTTCTTCGTGGCTGGTGGTGCCCTGGCAGTAGAGAACGCCATGAAGGCGGCGTTCGACTGGAAGTCCCAGCTCAACCAGCGGAAGGGGATTGAGGGCGGCGCCGACCGGATCCTGCACTTCAGAGACGCCTTCCACGGACGCAGCGGGTACACCCTGTCTGTCACGAATACCGACCCGACGAAGACCGCCCGCTTCCCCAAGTTCGATTGGCCCAGAATTTCAAGTCCTGCGATGCACTTCCCGTTGAACGCAGATGCGGTGTCCGCGGCGGAAGAAGCATCGGTAGCGGAGATCGAGGAGGCTTTTCGGACGGATCCACACGGAATCGCTGCCATCCTCATTGAGCCCATCCAGGGTGAGGGGGGGGATCGCCATTTCCGTCCCGCGTTTCTCGAACGCCTGCGCGAACTGGCGGACCGCCACGAGGCGCTGCTCATCTTTGATGAGGTGCAGACCGGCATGGGCCTGACGGGATCCATGTGGGCCTTTGAGCAGCTGGGTGTGACGCCTGACATAGTCGCCTTCGGCAAGAAGACTCAGGTTTGCGGAATCATGAGCACGGCCCGAATCGATAGCGTCGAAGGAAACGTGTTTCACGTTTCCTCCCGCATTAACTCGACGTGGGGAGGGAACCTGGTCGACATGATCCGCTGCGCCCGGTATCTCCAGATCATCGAGGATGAGGGGTTGGTTGCGAGCGCTGCGAGGGTAGGAGATCACCTGATGGGACTGCTGAATGAGGTTCAGGTCGAGTTCCCGACGGTTACCAACGTGCGAGGCCGAGGTCTCATGATCGCCTTCGACCTGCCGGACGGATCGACGCGGGACTCCCTCCGGGGACTGTGTTGGGAGAACGGACTCGCCACCCTGGTGTGCGGGCCACGATCGATTCGCTTCCGCCCGCCGCTCACGTTCAGCGTCGAGGATTCCGACCGCTCGATCGAAATCCTCCGAGAGTGTCTCATGCAGGTGAGTGAGCCTCTCGCCGGCGCGGCGTCCACCGGCCGGGACTGAGGTACAAAAGCAGGAATGACAACCGGCCGGTGCCAGCATG
>CAYWLF010000227.1:0-4736 GCA_964458875.1 uncultured Gemmatimonadota bacterium | reverse complement strand
CCACCCGCGCGTTGTTCAGGTCCACCTGCGAACGCAGTACGTCCGAACGCGTCGCCCGCCCCAGCTCCAGCTGCTGCTCCACGAACGACAGCTGGTCCTCCTGCCGACTCACACGGTCCCGCTCCACCTGCACCAGCTCACGGTTCGCCACCGCGTTGTAGTAGGAGATCTTCACCCCTTCCGACGTCGTGAACTCCGCCTCCCGGTAGCGCGCTTCACTCGCCTCGACGCCCAGCTTCGCTCCCTTCAGGTCCGAAAACCGCCGGAATCCACGGAACAGGTCCACGCTCCCCCGTAGCTGCGCACTGTACGAAGTCGTCGTGATCGCCTGCCCCGTCGGGTCCAATCGCCCGCTCGACGCGTCCGAGTACTGGTACGACAGGCTCAGGTTCGGCAGGAACGACCCCCACGCCGTCAGCTCCTGGTAGCCCGAGATGTCGACGTTCGACGCCGACTGCGCCAGGTTCGGGTTGTTGCGCTCCGCCATCCCCAACGCCTCGTCCAGCGTCACCTGCCGCACCGCTTCCTGCGCCACCAATCCCGGTACCGCCGGTGGCAGGACAGTCAACGATGCGACGACCAGTATGAGAGAACGAACCCGCATGATCAGGATCCTGTCTGTCAGTAATGGAGCCGGCACGGTCCTCCTTCGACGTAGGATCTGACGTACCTTGGCCACCCGAGGTTTCACGTCACGCGTCGTCTGGCTCCAGCAGAAGTCGGCTGAAGAGATAGGTGTGCAGCGCATGCAGGCCCTGGAATAGGGAATGGCGTCGCTTCACTGCCTCTCCGTCTCTCGCCTTTGCGGTGACGAGGCGGGCAAGGACTCTCTCGTACCGAACCAGCTCGCCCACGAGCTCGGCAATCGGATCCAGGTCCGCCTTTCGAACGGCGTCATGAGAAAGGAGATCGGCAATCACTCGAGCCGCCCCTACATCCGCCTCGTCGAAGATCCGTGACTCTCGTGGTCCAGGCCGACCCAATAGGAGTCCGGACCCCTGCAGGGCTCGGGCTGTCGAGAGACTCATCCCGGCGTCGTGCGCTACATCGGAGAGCGACCTTTCACCGCGCTGACCTCCGGACGGCCCCGACTTCCCTACTCCGCCCGGCAGCGAGTAGAGCGCCGCGGCGACCTCCGGCTCCACGCCACGGTCTACCATCTCCAGGACGCCTCGGACGCCGTCCAGTGAGAGAGGGCCCAGTTCCTCGCTTCGCAGGGATCGAATGAGATTGAGCCGCTGTACGTGTTCGGCTGAGTACAGGGCTGCGTTAGGGGCCGTCTTGTTCGCAGGCGGGAGCAGACCCTCTCGCTGATAATGATGAATAGCCGTGCGCGGAACGTCCGTCGCTTCCACCAATTCCTTCATGCGCATGAGTCACCTCCACGGAGCGCGCGCTATGGCCTGTGTGTGGTGACACTCTACACTATGTGATTGGATGGAGCAAGCGAGATGGTGCTACCGGAGGGACAACGCGGGACGACGGAACGATCCACGGCTCCGTCACGTGTTTCGGCCTTCTGCTGACGTGGCTCTATACGAACCAGGCGTCCACGTCTTCGAGCTGCACGTTGCCGGTTGGTTCGAATTCGGGCCGGGCGCCCGTCACGGCCAGGGCCGCCAGGGCCGCTGAGAGAGCCAGAAACAGCAGCGAGCTTCCTAGCTTCATCGGTCCGCCTTCCTGCTCACGGGGTATTGAAGCCTGTCCGTCACACCCCTGATATGAGCAAGAAGAGTGCTAGGTGGGATTCGCGGGTGTAACCGGATACGTCAGAGTTACTTATCCGGGGCGTAGCCGTGACTGAACTCGTGTCGGTGTGCTCATACGGCCACAGTCAGCGGGGAAACGCGGCTCGTTTCGTTTCCGAGTCCATCGGGAGCCTGACGGTCCCGCCCGGCCGTCCCTCGAGGGTTCGAGCGGTCAGTTCGATCGAGCGAGCCCTGCTGTCAATCGAGACCAGCACGGAATCCGCCGCCTCGAGAGTATCGACGACCACGCTCTCCGCTCCCCCGTTCGCGGTTACGATCATAGCTTGCGGTGACTCGTTGATGAGCCATACAGGCGTGGTTAGAACTGTTGTTGCAACATCAGTTGCTGCCTCGACAGTGAAGATACCGAACGGATCGTTATTGGTCTGATTCACTTGCGTGCCAGTATGTGGACTGATTTCTGGATCTATCGTGGCGACGACCGAATCCGTTGCTACTGCATCGATTGGCGCGTCATCGGTCGTACATCCGACGCCATGGATACAGAGCGCCACAACGAACACGGCCATTCCCGGCTTCACTCGCACCTCCCCGCCCCCGCTCAAGGCTCCAATACCAGTTTCCCGAAGACCCGGCCGGCCTCGAGGGCCTCGTGGGCTTCCCGAATCGCGTCCAGCGGCACCACATCGGCGACAACGGGCACGAGGTCGCCGGCGGCGACGTGACCCATTACGGCCTCGAATTCAGATCGCGAGGCCATGGTCGACCCCGAAATGCTGATCTGCTTCCAGAACATGTGCCGAATCTCGACGACTCCGCGCGGGCCTGTGGTCGCGCCGTAGGTGACCAGGCGGCCCAGGCGGGCGAGACTGCGCAAGCACTCGGCCCAGATCGCCTCGCCCACACTGTCCAGCACCAGGTCCACGCCCCGACCCTCAGTGTGCTGCTTCAGGCCTGCGGCGAAGCTGCCCTCGAGGCGGTCGAAAACCGCGTGCGCTCCAAGCTCGCGCACGCGCGCAGCGTTCTCCGGCCCGCTCGTCACCGCGAAGACCCGGGCTCCCAGCAGGCGGGCAATCTGAATGGCAGCAGTCGAGACCCCACCTGAAGCTCCGGTAACCAGGACCGATTCGCCTTCCGTCAGCCTGCCCCGGGTCTTGAGTGCCCGCCAGGCCGTCTGGAACGCCAGGGGAGCGGCGGCGACCAGCCGGAAGTCCATCCCGTCTGGAATGCGATAGAGATTCCGCACCGCGACACGGACCCGTTCCGCGGTTCCACCCGCCACGTGCTCCCCGAGGATCTTGAAGTCCAGGCACAGGGGGTGTTCCCCACGCTTGCACCATTCGCACTCGCCGCACCATAGAGACGGATTCACCGCTACGCGGTCGCCCACACTCCAGCCTTCGACGCCTGGACCAATCTCGTCGATTACGCCCGCGACATCCGATCCGCCGATATGCGGAAGGTCCAGGGATAAACCGGGGAGACCCCGCCTGACCCACAAGTCCAGGTGGTTGAGGGCCGCCGCTCGCACCGAAACGACCACGGTACCCGTCGCTGCGACCGGCTCGGGGGCTTCGCCCGTCTCCATCACCTCGGGCCCGCCATGACGGCGGAAGTAAGCGGCGTGCATCGAGTCGGCTCCCAGGTGCAGGTGGTTCCGGCCCACTGGGGAAAGTGTCCCGGGCGAACCTACGCCGGAACAGTCTCGGTGAACACCTCCCGTGGATTCCGGGAACCGCCCGGTTCGAAGCAGGTATATACCACTTGAAACTCGTTCTCAACTAGTGTATTTTGGCGGGCGATCGAGTTCGAAGCTCGATGGACATGACGGGCCGGACGGGTGACGGACATGACCCCTCCGGCCCGTACGATTCAGGAGAGACGACATGGCATTGGAGCGGACGGGAAATGGCTGAATACCTGCTGGAGATCCAGGACCTTCACGCAAGAGTGGAGGGCGAAGACACGGACATTCTTCGCGGCGTCAACCTGGCGATCCGCCACGGCGAGATGCACGCGCTGATGGGACCGAACGGTTCCGGGAAGAGCACGCTTGCCAAGGCGATCGCGGGGCACCCGGGCTACGAGGTCACCGGGGGCGACGTGCTGCTGGAGGGCGAGAGCGTGCTGGAGATGGAGCCCGACGAGCGGAGCCGGGCGGGTCTGTTCATGGCCTTTCAGTATCCGGCCGAGATCCCCGGCGTTTCGATCTCGAACTTCCTGCGTACGGCCATGGTCGCCCGGCTCGAGGAAGGCGAGGATATGGACATCTTCGCGTTCCAGAGGCGTCTGCTGGAGAAGCTGGAGATGCTGAAGGTCGATCCGGCTTTCGCCGCTCGGTACGTGAACGACGGGTTTTCCGGCGGCGAGAAGAAGAGGAATGAGATCCTTCAGCTCGCCGTGCTCGAGCCGCGGATGGCGGTGATGGACGAGACGGACAGCGGTCTCGACATTGACGCGCTGCGCATCGTGTCCGAGGGAGTCAACACGATCCGCGATAAGGACGGCGGCATGGGAGTGCTCCTGATCACGCACTACAAGCGGATCCTGAATTACTTGCACCCCGACTACGTGCACGTGATGCTGAACGGCCAGATCGCCCATTCCGGCGGTGCCGAGCTCGCGGACCGACTCGAAGAGATGGGTTACGACTGGCTGCACGAGGAGCCGGAGACGGCCTCGGTCGTCTGAACGGAGCAATTGGCGCGAGGGCCGGTGACGGATCGTCCGTCGCCGAGGCGAACGAGAGGCGAAGGCAGGAACAAGATATGCCGCAGAATGAAGCCCTAACGGATCTCGAAGTCGACGAGCACAAGTACCACTTCGTTACCGAAGAGAAGCCCGTCTTCAAAGCGGAGAAGGGCCTGAGCGAAGAGATCGTGCGTCAGATTTCCGCGCACAAGGAGGAGCCGGAGTGGATGCTCGAGTTCCGCCTCAAGGCGCTCGAGATCTTCTATTCCAAGCCGAATCCTGACTGGGGTGGGGACGTCGCCGGCCTCGACCTGGACGAGATCTACTTCTATCTGA
>CAYWLF010000226.1:1895-4745 GCA_964458875.1 uncultured Gemmatimonadota bacterium | reverse complement strand
CCGCCCTGACCACCACATACTGGGGCTTCCTGGTTCTCTGCCACAACATATGGTATCCACGCGATCGCCCGTTGCTCGACTGGCGCGCCTCGTCCCGGGACGGTCTCCCCTCGGTCTCCTCAGGCCGTGGGGCCCTGCGAATGCGGCACGCATCCTGCCCTCTACCGCTTCATGAAGACTCGTCCAATACACCCGGATTCAGCTGTCGTCCGTACGCAGGCCTCCGTATCGGGGGAACTCAGTGACCTGTTGATCGAGCTTGCCTCGGGATTGAGGCGCGCTTGCGTCTACGGGCCACACCACCCCGCGGTCCTGGATGCTGCAAAGTCTTTTGTCGAAAGGTCTTCCACCCGGAGGCGCGACAGAGGCACCCTGTCGATCGCGGCCGCGGGGTCACATCTGATCGTCGAGGTGAGGCCCACCGTCGAGCTGATGCGCCGCCTGAGCGGTGTGACGACTGGACTCGAGCACCCGCTCCTGGGTGCCCTGGCAGAGCGCCTTACAAAGCATGAAGTGGGCGAGCTCGTTCTTGCAGAAGGCGTCACGCCGAAGGAAATCGCGGTCGTGCTGGGCTTCTTGTCGACGGATCCTGCTGATACGGGACGACCACTGGCCGACGAGGGTGAAGAGGCGCTGCGCTCAATCCCCAACGTTCGCATCCATAGAAGCGCCGCTCCTGTCGAGCTCCACTCCCCGGATCACTCGGAAGACCCCGATTGGGAGAGCGACGCAGACTTGTGGACCAGTTTCGCTCGCGTTGCTCTCGGAATCCCCGAATCAGAGGACGACCAGCCTCATTCCCCGGCTGAAGTCGCGTCGGCACTTGCCGCGAGGGCACCGAACCCGAGTTTCAACCGGCGGATCGTGCCGCACCTGTTGGCAATCTCCATGCGACTCGGCGTGTCCGATCCCCTGGAGTCGGCCGCACTGGCCCGCCGTCTCTCCGAAGTGTTCCGACGGTTGGACTCCGACACGCTCGGCGTGCTTCTGAGCATGAGCGGCGATCCGAGCCTGCAACGCGATTTCCTGCGTGACGCGACCACTGCGCTCGACGTGGACGTGGTGTTGGCGTTGATCCAGGCCGCTGCCGAGAGCGAGAGCAATGATATTTCTCGCTGGATGCTCCGCCTCCTGTCCAAGCTGGCCCGGCACGCCGGGACCGACGGCGACCCCGCGGCTCACAGAGGTGAATCCGGTCTGCGCGAGCAGATCGGGGCACTGCTCTCGGGGTGGCACCTCGAGAATCCCAATCCGGAGGATTACGAAGAGGCGCTGGGCCGCATGTCGTCAGCCGCTCGTCCTGATGCCGGGGAATACGGTCCGACCAAGGTACGCGTAGCCGCGGAGCGCGTGATGCAAGCGGCCCTCGAGGTAGGCGTGGGAGGGCCGGTTCTTCGCCAGGCCGTCGACGACATGGTCGCCGGCCGGCAGATACCCGCCGTCGTTGATCTCCTCCAGGAAGTTCCGGAGGGCGACCTTCCGGCCGAGGTGTGGGACCGACTGGTGGATCGACCCGTCCTGTACCGCCTGATCGAGGAAGATGAACCCGATTGGGAGGTGCTCGATGTCATCCTGCCGCACGCCGGATTGGATGCCGTTGAGCCCCTGATCGATCGCCTCGCCGCCGCCGACTCGAGGTCGGACCGACGGCGACTGTTCGACCTGATCCTCGCGTTCGGACCCGATGTGGCTGGGCCGGCCGCGCGGTGTCTGGGCCAACCTGAGACTACGCCGTGGTACGTGTTGCGCAACGTCCTATCCCTTCTCGCCATGCTCGACTCGTGGCCGGAATCGTTCGACCCTTGGGACCTGACCCATCACGAGCATCCGCAGGTCCGTCTGGAAGCAGTCCGACTTTGCCTCCGGATGCCGGCCACCCGGGAGCGAGCCATCCTCAGGGCGCTCGAGGATGGGAACAGTCGGATCGTGGCCATGGGAATCGCGGAAGCGGAACAGGGATGTCCGGCCGAAGCCGAGGACAGGATCGTCCAGATCGCGTTGTCCGAGGAAGGCGAATTCGCGGAGTTCAGAACGCACTGCATCCGGGCTCTCGTGAAGCTTGAATCGCCTGGGGCGCTCGGGGCCCTGCTCGAGATCGCCGCGCCGCGCCGGAGAGGCCTGCGTCGACGATTCGCCGACGAGAGTCCCGAGCTGCTCGCGGCACTGCGCGGCCTGGCGCAGGTGTGGCCGCAGGATGAGGAAGCCCGCGAGTTGCTGGCCGCAGCTCGTGAATCGGGTTTACCAAGGATCGTGGAGGCTGCATCATGACCACGACCGTCGACTATCCAGCGGCTTTCCTCCTCGCCTTGGGCCGGCTGCTCGATCTGCGGGCGGCTGACCAGACGAGTGAAGAGGCGACGACCTCGTCCACCTCTGAACTGATGGCGACGCTGAAGAATCTCCTTCGTCAGAACACCTTCCCCACGTTTCACTTCCGCGACGGCGAAGTGGAATACGAAGGCGAGTTGCTTGACGGACTCCGGAGCTGGGAATGGGCCAATCGACTGCCGGAAGGGGGTGTCGAAAGGCTCGATATCACACCAGGTACCACCCAGGAAGACCTGGAAGGCTTCGTCGACGAGGTCTCCGCCCGGCTCTTCCTGCACGACGAATCAGCCTCCGTGCGGGAGGTTCACGGACAGGTCGGAATTCAGTTTGGCGAACTGGACTTCGGAGAGGGGGACTCGGGCGATGGTTCCTTCGCACCCCCGCTCGACTTCGATCTCGGCGTCGAGATGGAAGCCGTCGGCTGGCTCAACTCCGAAGTAGCCGCACACGGCGTGGTTCCCGCAAGCGAAGCGGCGACCGTCGTGAACCTGCTGTCGGTTGCCATGCACTCGGAACGAAACG
>CAYWLF010000226.1:0-1795 GCA_964458875.1 uncultured Gemmatimonadota bacterium | reverse complement strand
GAAGCGGCGACCGTCGTGAACCTGCTGTCGGTTGCCATGCACTCGGAACGAAACGTCGTCGTGCCTCTGGTCCAACTCAAGAACGTGGACCAGTACACCACCACGCATTCCATAAACGTTTCGTGCCTCTCGATGGCACTCGCCGAGCACCTCGACTACGCTTCCCCCGACGTCAGGGCGATCGGTGAAGCCGCACTCCTCCACGACGTGGGCAAGACGAATATCCCGATCGAGGTCCTCAACAAGAAGGGAAAGCTGACGGAAGCGGAGTGGAAAGTGATCCAGGGGCACACGGTGGAGGGAGCCAGGATCCTTCTGGCGTCAGGTAGGGGCATGGAACTCCCCGCGACGGTAGCATACGAGCACCATCTCAGCTTCAACGGCGAGGGCTACCCGGAACTCACATTCAAACGGCAGACCCACGAGGTGAGCCGACTGGTCCAGGTGTGCGACGTGTATGATGCGCTGCGTACCCGGCGCCCGTTCCGACCTCCCTGGCCTGCGAGTCGGACGATCAAGTTCATCGAGGAAAAGGCGGGCACGCACCTCGATCCCGAGTACGTGGCGGCGTTCACTCAGATGATCTCCCGTTGGGAGCCGCGCCAGGTAGAACTCGAAGCCGAGAAGGGCGAGGTTGCCGCCTGATTCAGGGACGGTGGGGTTCCCGGGCGTCCGGGTCATCCGACGCAACATTTTGTCAACTGGCGGTGTCTACTGGTATTGAGAAGCGGACGCGGCAGAACCCGGGGGAATCGATCAGGCCGCAGGGCGGCGGGGAGCAGGGTTCGGATGACAGGGACGACGGGCTGGGTGGTGAGGCAGGCCGTAGCGTTTGTTGGTTTGACTCTGACGGCTGCGGGCGGAGTTCTCGGTCAAACATCCTCCAACACCACGGGCGGCCCGGACGGCTCTACCCCACCGAAACTGGCTCTTGCCGTCGGTATAGACTCTGACCTCATCACCGTCGACGGCCGGCTGGACGACGCCGCCTGGCGCGAAGCCCACTTCATCGCCGACTTCAAGCAGAAGGAACCCGTGCATGGCGCGGACCCGACCGAGCGCACGGAAGTCGCCTTCGTGTACGACGGTGGAGCGCTCTACATCGGCGCCCGCATGCTGCATCAGGACCCATCGAACATCGCCGAAGTGATGACCCGTCGTGACGAGATGGGCAACGTCGAGACCCTAGCCGTGTCCCTCGACACGTACCTGGACCGTCGGACGTCGTACAGTTTCGCGATCACGGCAGCGGGAGTGCGGATCGACTGGTACAATCCCGCAGATACCGAGCATCGACGCGACTTCACCTACAATCCGGTGTGGGAGGCGCGCGTACAGAAGGACTCCCTGGGCTGGACGGCCGAGATGCGCATCCCGTTCTCGCAGCTCCGGTTCAACGAGACGGGTCAGTGGGGCATCAACGTCAACCGCTGGATACCCACGAAGGACGAAGACCTGTACTGGGTGTCGATCCCCCGTGACGAAGCCGGGTGGGCTTCCCGCTTTGGGGATCTGACGGGCATCGAAGACGTCGAGTCGAGCAGCCGCAAAGAGTTCATGCCATACATCGCCTCGGACACTCGCGTGAGCAGCCGTGAGCTCGTCAACGAGGACGACCCGTTCGGAGCGCAGACGCAATTCGATGGCCGCATCGGCGCCGACTTCAAGATGGGACTCGGCTCGAGTCTGACCCTCGACGCAACGGTGAACCCTGACTTCGGACAGGTGGAGGCCGACCCGGCCGTAGTGAACCTCTCGGCCTTCGAAGTAACGTTCGACGAACGCCGGCCCTTCT
>CAYWLF010000225.1:0-4814 GCA_964458875.1 uncultured Gemmatimonadota bacterium | reverse complement strand
GTTCGCAGTCGGCGGGACTCCGACCTCGTCGAGAGAATGCTCGACGAAGTCACCGAGGCCGCGAGCGCCGGAATCAACCTCTTGCCTGCCATGATCGAAGCCGTCAAGGTCAGGGCCACTCTGGGCGAGATAAGCGAGCGTCTGGTCGGGCTGTGGGGCGCGTACCGGTCGATCTGAGCCGAGCAAGGAAGCAGAAAGGGATAAATGCCGACGTACGAGTACGAGTGCCGCGAATGCAACCACGCGTTTGAGCGATTCCAGGGGATCAATGAGGGCCCGATCGCCGAGTGCCCCGAGTGCGCGGGGAAGGTCCGACGTCTGATTTCCAGCGGTGGCGGTCTGGTGTTCAAGGGCCCCGGTTTCTACGCGACCGACTATCGAAGTGGGGCGGGTGGTGCCGAGAAGGCCTCCCAGGAGAACAAGGGGTCTGCCGACTCTGGGAAGGGCGGGCCAGATGGAGGCAGCTGATGTTCGAAGCACTCCAGCACGTGCTCTTTCCGAGGCTTTGCGGAAGGCCGCGATCGCGATCGGTGCACCGGCCGATTTCTCGCCGCATGTGGAGAGGCCGGCGGACCCGACACACGGTGACTTCGCATCCAACGCCGCCCTGGTCCTGTCAGGGCGCCTGGGGCGTCCCCCGCGGGAACTCGCCGTGCAGTTGGAGGAGCACCTGGACCTGGCGTCGACGGGTGTGTCGGACGTCTCAATCGCGGGCCCCGGCTTCCTCAACTTCACGCTGTCGGATCAGGTAGTGTGGGCGGGCCTTCGCTCGGTCTTGGAACGCGGTGCCGATTGGGGACGGTCTTCGGTGGATGACTCGCTTCGCTACAACGTCGAGTTCGTTTCGGCAAACCCCACCGGTCCACTGCACGTGGCCCACGGTCGAGGCGCCGCGATCGGAGATGCCACGGCCTCTCTTCTCGAATGGACCGGGCACGAGGTCACGCGAGAGTACTACGTCAACGACGCTGGAAGGCAGATCGAGCTTCTCGGCGAATCTATCGAGGCCCGCTGGCAGCAGGCGCGCGGATCCCACGTGGAGATGCCCCAGGGGGGCTACCGGGGCGAGTACATCGGGGATCTCGCGGCAGACCTGGCCGACGAGCTTGGCGATGAGCGACTGGATGCCCTGGATCGTCTCGATCGCCTGGACTTGTTCAGCGTGAGAGCTGCGGCCCTCCTGCGGGCGGAGCAGGAACGGGACCTGGCCGAATTCGGCGTCCACATGGATCGCTGGTTCGACGAGTCGTCACTGTTCGCGACGGGTGGGGTAGTGGACCTTCTGGACCGTCTCGCACTGGCGGGGCGGGCGTACCGCGACGATGGAGCCACGTGGCTTCGCACCACGGATCTGGGGGATGAGAAGGACCGGGTCCTGGTCAAGAGCGACGGGTCTCACACGTACTTCGTATCGGATATCGCGTATCATCAGGACAAGGCGGCGCGCGGGTTCGACCGAGCGATCGACGTCTGGGGAGCGGATCACCACGGGCATGTCCCCCGGATGCAAGCTGCTCTCACGTCGCTTGGCCTGGCGGACGATTTCCTGGAAGTCCTGTTGATCCAGCTGGTGACGGTGATGCGGGGTGGCGAGGAAGTGCGGATGTCCAAGCGTGCGGGGCAGTTCGTCAGCCTGCGGGACTTGTACGTCGAAACCGGACCCGACGTGGCTCGGTACTTCTTTCTGATGCGGCGCGCGGAGGTCCCGATGACCTTCGACCTGGATCTCGCCCTGGACACCTCGGACGCGAATCCGGTCTATAAGGTCCAGTACGCTCATGCCCGTATGTGCAGCGTTTTCCGCCGCGGAGAAATCGATCCGGAAGGGCTGGTCTTGACCGATGAGGACCTGGCGGCACTGGACTCGGGAACCGAGCGCCAGGTCCTGATGTCAGTGCTGCGGTTTCCCGAACGAGTGCGCGTTGCGGCGCATGCGAGGGCCCCTTACCAGATCTGCAATTACCTCGAGGAACTGGCCGGGGCAGTCAACGCCTGGTACCACGAGGGCAATCTCGACGCGAGCCGCAGGTTGCTGGCTGAGGGTCCGAGTCGTCCCGGCAGACTCGCTCTGGCCCGAGCCGTCCAGCTCACGCTCCGGTCGGGCCTCGAGCTCCTCGGGATCTCGGTGCCGGAGAGGCTCGAAAGAGAGGGCGACTGATGCCGGAACAAGACCGGTTCAGCTACGCCGATGCGGGCGTGGATATCGGCGCGGCCGCCGGACTGACGAAGCGCCTTGCCTCACTGGTCGCCTCGACGCGGTCGGATTCGGTGCGTGGAGAGTTCGGCTCTTTCGGTGGGCGCTTCAAGCTCATGGGAGACCCTGAACTGGTGGCGAGCGCCGACGGCGTCGGCACCAAGGTCCTCGTGGCGAGGATGGCCGGGAGACATGACACCGTCGGTGAGGACCTGGTAAATCACTGCGTGAACGACATCCTGGCAGAAGGGGCGCTTCCTCTCTTCTTCCTCGACTACTTCGCATGCGGGACGCTGGATCCTGATGTGGCGTACGACGTGGTTGCGGGTATCGCCCGTGGTTGCCGTGAGAACGGATGCGCACTCCTCGGCGGCGAGACGGCGGAAATGCCGGGTATGTACGAGCCCGGCGACTACGACTTGGCCGGGTTCATCGTGGGGCGCGTCACACTGGCGGTTCCCGGGCCGGGGGCCGTATCAGCAGGAGACGTGCTGATCGCCCTACCTTCGTCCGGTCTTCACACCAACGGCTACAGTCTGGCCCGGGGCATCATCTTCGATCGGCTTGGGCTCGGTATCGACGATGCCTACCCGGAAACCGGCGAGACGGTCGCGGATGTTCTGCTCAAGGTCCATCGCTCCTATCTGCGCCCTCTGACCGTTCCGTGCCAGAGGGGAGCCGTCCATGCCCTGGCTCACATCACGGGCGGCGGCATTCCGGGAAACCTGGCCCGGGTTCTGCCCGCCGACTGTGACGCGTATGTGGACGTCACGACCTGGACGCCGGGACCCGTGTTCGACCTCTTGCGCCGGGAGAGCGGGCTCGAGGTGGACGAACTGTACAGTACGCTCAACATGGGCATAGGGATGATCGCGGTTGTCCCGGCGGACGAAGCAGACGCAGTCGTCGAGGAGGTCCGGGTGGCCGGTACCGACGCCTTCGTTTGTGGAGAGGTCGGCCCCGGCCAGGGGCGAGTTCTCCTGGAACGGGGGAGATGATCGACGCTGACCAGGTCGCTCGAGACCAATCCCATATGGACCGGGCTCTCGCGCTGGCACTCGGGGGCTGGGGGCAGGTATCTCCGAACCCTCTCGTAGGAGCGGTCCTGGTGGCAGGAGGCCGGGTAATCGGGGAAGGGTTTCATTCCCATTTTGGTGCGGATCACGCCGAGGTGGTCGCGATGCGGGAGGGACGGGGGGAGAGCTCGGGGGCGACGCTGTATGTCACCCTCGAGCCGTGCTTGCACCACGGGAAGACGCCTCCCTGCACAGAGGCTATTCTGGGGGCGGGAGTCGGCCGCGTCGTGTACGCGTGCAGTGATCCCGATCATCGGGCGGCAGGCGGGGGGAGCCGTCTCCTGGAAGCGGGAGTGGAGGTCGTGCGCGGCGTTCGCGCGATGGAGTCGGCACGACTCAACGAGTCCTTCATCTGGCAGCGGTTGGGCCAGGGGCCCTGGGTATCGCTGAAGCTGGGGCTGTCACTGGATGGCCGCATTGCAGCCAGGCCCGGGGTTCGGACCGACATCACGGGCCCGGAGACCGCGGAGTACGTCCACCGCATGCGGGCCGCGCACGACGCGATCCTCGTGGGAGGGCTCACGGCGTGTGTCGACGATCCTCTTCTCACCGTGCGGCTGGCCCCGTCTCCGCGTGTACCCCCGACGCGAGTGGTCCTGGATCCGAATCTGCGACTGCCCGAGGATGGCCGCCTGGTCGGGAGTGTCGACGAGGCTCCGTTGTTGGTCGTGTGCCGCGAGGGCGCTTCCGCTGAGCGACGAGAACAGCTCGAAAAGCGGGGAGCGGAGGTCCTCTCGCTGACCGGGGATCGGAAGGGCCTGGCCCTGGACGCGGTGCTGCGGGATCTCGCTGACCGGGGCCTTCGCTCGGTGATGGTTGAGGGGGGCGGGAGATTGGCTTCTGCGCTGCTGGCTGGAGGTCACGTGCGCAAGCAGTACCTGATCTATGCACCGGTCGTTCTTGGGCCGGACGGAGTACCGTCGATGGGGGCGGACGGCGTGATGGAGATCCGCGACTGGAGCGTAGTTCGTCGTGAGAGCCTTGGCAGTGACACTCTCCTGGAACTGGAAGACCGCCGCGCGCGGGACGCGCTAAGGGAGGTTGCCTGATGTTCACGGGACTGGTTGAGACGGCGGGACTCGTGGTGGGACGTGAGGAATTCGAGAAGGGCATCAAATTCCGCCTGTCGGCGCCGGATCTCGCGGGGATGCTGGCCGAGGGTGACAGCCTCGCCATCGACGGTGTGTGTCACACCGTGTTCGGCATCGAGGGGGAAGAGTTTTCTTTCGAATCCGTACGGACGACTCTGTCGAGGACCACTCTCGGCGAATTCGTCCCGGGTCGCGCGGCGAACCTGGAGAGGGCGATTCGGGCGGGCGAGCCCATGGGAGGGCACCTCGTCCAGGGGCACGTGGACGGCGTCGGGGTGATGGTCGAGGTGGAAAAGGCGGGTGAGACCGTGTTCCTGCGGTTCCGGATGCCGGATGAAGTGGCCCGACTAACGGTACTGTACGGCTCCATCGCGATGGACGGCATCAGTCTGACAGTAAACCGGCTCTTTCAGGACGTCGCGGAAGTGGCGATCATTCCGTATACATGGGAGC
>CAYWLF010000224.1:0-4820 GCA_964458875.1 uncultured Gemmatimonadota bacterium | reverse complement strand
TGACGGCCTCGGACGGCGAAGAAGCGCTCGCCCGTGCGGCCGAGTGGATGCCGGACCTCATTCTGACCGATGTTCGGATGCCAGGAGTCGACGGACTCGAGTTTCTCGAGCGCCACCGCCAGGCAGGCGGAGCCGGCCGAACGATCGTGATGACCGCCTACGGAAGTCAGGATCTTGCCGTCGAGGCGATTCAGAAGGGGGCGTACGACTATATCGACAAGCCCTTCTCCCCGGAGGCTCTGCTTCTGCGAGTCCGGATTGCCGAGGAACATGGATCGAAGGACACGGAAATCCGCAGGCTCCGCAAGGAAATCCGCGTCGAGAAGCGCCGAGGCAACATCGTCGTGGCGAGCGCCGGTATGAAAGCCGCCGTGGAACTGGCGGAGCGGGTCGCGCAGCATCCGACGACCGTCCTGATCACGGGTGAGAGCGGTACGGGCAAGGAACTGGTGGCGCGGCTCGTACACCAGGCGTCGGCACGTGCCGACGGCCCGTTCGTCCCGGTCAACTGCGGCGCCATTCCAGAGAACCTCCTGGAATCCGAGTTGTTCGGACACGTGAAGGGCTCATTCACCGGAGCCTCGCGCGACCGGGCCGGGTTGTTCGACGAGGCACAGGGCGGGACGTTGCTTCTCGACGAGATCGGAGAGTTGCCGCAGGCCCTGCAGGTCAAGCTCCTCCGAGCCCTCCAGGAGGGAGAGATCCGGCGGGTCGGCGAATCGAAGGCCAGGCAGCTCGACGTGCGCATCCTGGCGGCCACCGCACGAGATCTCGAGGCCGACGTGCAGGAGGGGGAGTTTCGCTCGGATCTCTACTATCGCATCAACGTCGTCCGTATCCACCTGCCGCCTCTGCGTCATCGCGTGGACGACGTGCCTGCCCTGTTGCAGCACTTCCTCGGTCTCTACAACGAGGCGCTGGGCCTGGAGATCGAAGGGTTCGAGCCCGAGTGCATAAAGGCATTGTCCGCCTACTCATGGCCCGGCAACATACGTGAACTGGAGAACGTGGTGGAACGGGCGATGGTGCTCGCGGACGCGGACCGAATCGGCGTGGAGGACCTTCCCGATACCATTAGCGATCCCAAGGCCACGGTCAAAGGGGCGGGAGGCACCCTCTCGAGCGACGAGCTATCGGTAAAGAAGCGAACGTGGGAGCTGGAGAAGCACCTGATCGGCAGGGCGCTCGAGGTCACGGGGGGCAACCGCACCAGGGCCGCCGAGCTGCTTGACCTTAGCTATCGGGCGTTGCTCTACAAGATCCGAGACTATGGCCTGGAGTAGGGCCGTGCGGTGAAGGAGGCGTCTCAACGCAGGGAAGTGTGGTGCAGGTGCCATACCCCAAACCGTCGACGCAGGGCGTTGTCTCTCATAACTAGTTGCAGGGAAATATCTTGACTCGATTCGTCCGGAATGGCACGACAGATGCTCGAACCCGGGAGTACGACCTATTCCCGGAGAACGAGTCTGCCATGAGCATGGACGATAGAGTCAAACAGATGGGTGGGATCGCGGCGATGCGGCTGCGGCAGGGAGGTACGGCGAGCCGCCGCTATGTACGCCTCGACGGTTCGAAGGGACCGCAGCTCGAGCCAGTGGCACCGGGCGGCAGGGACGCCGGCCGGATCGAGGAGTTCCTGCTGCGAGCCGCGAACTTCATCGTCACTATCGTGGCGTTGATCATTCTTCTTCCCTTCATCATGGTCATTGCCGTCGCCGTCCGCCTGGACAGTCGGGGACCGATCATCTATCGCCAGCTGCGAGTCGGCTTGGACCGCCGAGGGCGGCTGGACGTCCGAGACAGCACGGGACGCCGGGTCAACGATCTCGGCGGGCGCCCGTTCATGATCTACAAGTTTCGGACGATGCCGGTGGACGCGGAATTCGACTCCGGTCCCGTTTGGGCGCGTACGGACGACGACCGCGCCACCCGAGTCGGCCGCATTCTCCGCAAGACGCGCCTGGACGAGATCCCCCAGTTCTGGAACGTGCTCAAGGGCGATATGGCTGTGGTTGGTCCTCGGCCCGAACGTCCCAATTTCGTCCTGGAGTTGCAGAGGGAAATCGACGGTTATCGGCTGCGCAACCGGGTGAAGCCAGGGATCACCGGGTGGGCGCAGGTCAATCGTGGTACCGACCAGACAGTCGAGGATGTTCGGGAAAAGGTCGATTTTGATATCGAGTATGTCCGCCGCCGGTCGCTGTGGTTCGACCTGATGATCATGTTGAAGACGCTCCCGGTGATGTTCGAGCACGAGAAGTCGCTCGAGGCGGACGACCGGGAAGATCAATGATGAACGGCCCGAAGGGTTCGCCGGCAAACACGGTCAACGTGATGCTGGTGAGCGCGCACGATTGGTTCGCTTCGGCGTTGCAGGCGGTCCTCGAGCCGGAGGGCTTCGTGTTCGCTCGCATGCGCTCGGCCCGCGTCGCCCTTCGCGATGCGGCCCAGGTCAATCCGGACATGGTGATCGTCGATGAGGGGCTTCCGGATATGGACGCCCCGGCGTTGGCATCCTCGCTCGGTCGCGGGGTCCTGAAATCCAGCATTCCGATCCTGGTCTACTCTCCGAATTTCTGGCACGAGAATGAACAGGCTGCCGCCATGCGAGCCGGTGCCTGGGACATCATCAAAGAGCCCGTGCGCTCAAACCTGGTGGTCGCGAGGCTGCGAAGACTCCTGGAGATCAAGCAGCTGATCGAGACGACCGAAGAGGGTTCGTTGTCAGATGTGGCGACCGGGCTGTTCAATCTCGCAGGTATGATGCGCATGCTTCGGGTCATGGGCAGCACGGCTCGGCGCCACGGCTCGGCCCTTACCTGCGTCGTCCTGGGACCGACGGAAACACCGGGAGCGGAGTCGCTGGCGGCGATGCGAGAGCAAGCGGCCCGGCTGTGGGGGCAGGGAATTCGCGAATCGGACGTCTGTGGCTGGGTCGATTCCACCGAACTGGCGATCGTCGCTTTCGGCACCGACGCGGCTGGAGTGACGACCATGGTGCGACGGCTGGCGGAACTGACGGCCAGCGATCCGGAGGCAGAGGCAGGGCAGCTCGCACCCATCAGTGCCGGGATCGTCGAGCTGACGGACCGCTTCGCCGAGGATGCCGATGTAGAGGCGCCACACGTCGCGCCTATGGCGACTCGAATCGCCGGTCTCTCCGGAATCGCGGCGGCGCGAACCGCCCTGCGGGAGGCGCGCGAGGCAGGCGGCGGCATTCGAATTGCGGAACTCACCTGAATCGTGGTGCGTTCCGCCGTGGGCGCCCATTTCCGTGTCGAATTGAAGGCCACCGCGCAGAATGGGGCGTTCGTGTTCTTGTCTGATTCGATCCAGATGCTTCCGTCTTCCCGGGCGACCGACCTCTTGATCTCCGCTCGTGCGGCGCTGCTTGGTGGACAGGCGACGCTCCCGCACTATCGCTCGGCCTCGTTGCAGACATCGGAGAAGAGCCCCGGCGATCCGGTCACCGAAGCCGATCATGCAGCCAACGGTGCGGTGCTGTCCGTTCTCGGTCAGGAGTGTCCGGGGGATCCGATCCTCAGCGAGGAATCGCCGCCGCCGGCTGCCGCTTCGACGGCGGGCCGTCTGTGGGTCGTGGATCCGCTCGACGGAACGCGAGAGTTCATCGACGGCATCGACGAGTTTGCCGTCATGGTCGGCCTCGCTGAGGAAGGCCTGGCAGTTCTCGGCGCGTTCTACGTTCCGGGAACGGGATTGCTGTACCTGGGTGTGGCTGAGGAAGGAGCCTGGATCGCCGACTGTGAGGTCTCCGCCGAGCCCGGATCTCAGATTCGGGTCGGCGAATTCCGCCCGCTGCGAGTCGGGGAGCCGGAGGGTGACGGGGTACGGCTGGTCCGATCCAGGTCGCACCCCGACGACCGGCTGCAGAGGATCGAGTCGGCGCTTCCGTCGGTCGAGGTGATTCCGTCGGGTTCGGTGGGCGTGAAGTGCGCCCGCATTGCAGAGCGGGTTGCCGACCTGTACGTGCACCCGGTGCCATACCTGAAGGAGTGGGACACCTGCGCTCCCGAGGCAGTTCTCAGGGGAGCCGGGGGTCGAGTGACCGACTGCGGTGGCGGGGTGCTCAGGTACGGGAAGTCGGACCCGTGCCAACCATCCGGAATCCTGGCCGGGGACCCGACGAGCTGGGCCGCGGCCCTTCCGCTGGTGCGCGAAATGTCCGCGCCAATACTCCGGACGTAGACCAACAACACGAGGAATGACCTGACCATGACGCAGAAATCGACGAACGTGCATTGGCACGAGGGACACATATCACGTGACGAACGCGAGAGCCGGAATGGGCACCGGGGTGCCATCCTGTGGTTCACCGGCCTGTCCGGTAGCGGAAAGAGTACGCTGGCGAACGCGGTGGACTACCGCCTTCATGAACTCGGCTTGAGCTCATACGTCCTTGACGGGGACAATGTGCGGCACGGGCTCAACGGTGACCTGGGCTTTTCGCCGGACGACCGGACCGAGAACATCCGACGGATCGGAGAAGTGGCGAAGTTGTTCACCGACGCCGGCACCCTGGCACTCACGGCTTTTATCTCCCCGTACCGTGAGGACCGGGACCGGATTCGAAACACGGTAGCCAGGCCCGATGACTTCGTGGAGATCTTCGTCTACTGTCCGCTGGACGTGTGCGAGCAGAGAGACCCGAAGGGCTTGTACAAGAAGGCCCGCGCAGGAGAGATTCCCGAGTTCACCGGAATCAGTGCTCCGTACGAGGAGCCGGCAGCTGCCGAGTTGGTCGTCGACACGGCGCAGAATTCGCTGGACGAGTGCGTGGACCTGGTGCTGAAGCACCTCGT
>CAYWLF010000223.1:0-4860 GCA_964458875.1 uncultured Gemmatimonadota bacterium | reverse complement strand
CGCCGATCTTCGGTGTGCGGTGCCTCCCGAATCGTCCGCGTCGGCCGCTACTGCCCCTGCCTGGATTCCAGTCTGTCGAGACGAGCCAGGATCTCTCGGTGCTCCTTTCTCCGCTCAGAGCCCTGCAACAGCAGTTGGGACAGAATCACCACTCCGATGATCACGAGTATCGTAATCCCCACGTTCATCCTGGGACCCTCCTTGACCTGTGCGTCGAACGAATGACCCTACCCGCCGCTGTCACGCTAGCCCATCCAGAATCCCTTCCGATGCGAGATCCCCAGCACCTTTCGGCAGGTCCCGCAGAAGTAGACGAACCGCTTGCCCATGACGCCGGCGAGCTGCTGAAACCACACGGTTCTCAGTTCCGTCGAGCAATGCGGACACATGGGTCGAAGGTCGTCACGTCTGGAACACTCGATCATCTCGGTCCGTCCTCGGTTCGGTGTGGCATCGGGACTCTCGCGCCCCGGAAACACGCTTCTCAACTATCTACACGCAGGCCGGAGCACTCATCGGTGGCCCTCGTTCGAGTCAATCGGCTCAGCGATAGCGGAACGGTGAGGTACAGGAGGAGCGCCACTGCGACGACGACCCGGAATCCGGCGTGCACTGCGACCAGCGTCGCCACGGTCGCTCCGATCACCGATGCGGCTCCGTTCACTCCCCACGCCCACGCCACGAGTTCCCTCGACCTGTCCGATACGACCTGAAGGCAGGTGGGAAACGGGACGCCCATCAGAAAGGCCAGGGGAGCCAGCACAACCACGCTGGCGGCAACGCGTGCAGCCTCCGGCCAGCCAGCCCCCGCGCGGAACAGGGCTGGCAGCGCCACGAGGTAGACGGCCGAGATAAGAGGAAGGAGAATGACGACCCGGACCAGGCGCCTGACCGGGAGAGCCCTCTTCCGGTCCGCGTACAGGCTTCCGAGACCCGCGAAGACAAGAAAGGTGGCCAGGACCACGGACACGGCGTACACGGGCTGGTGGAGGAAGAGCATCAGCTTCTGGATGAACGCTATCTCCAGGAACATGAACGCCACGCCCAGTCCGGCAAAGCATGCCACGACGGCCCCCCGGCCCGATGGCATTCGAGTCCTTCCGAACCTGGCAAGAGGCAGGAGAACCAATAGAACGGCTGCGGCCAGGGCCTGAACGATCGTGGCCACGAGCACCAGGTACCCCCATTCCACGTAGTTCGCCCAATCCCGACCGGCTGCCGTGACGAACGTTCGAAGGCTCCGCCAGCGGAAGAAGCGAAAGAAGTACGGCCGGTCGTCGGTGGGAGGGCGGACGTCGAACGGGTAGGTGCGGAAGAACTCCTCGGCGCCTGCGGACAGGATGGCCCCGGCACTCCTGTAATACACCGGCTCGTCGAACACCGTGTAACGGTTCACCTCATCCGTGTCCAGATCAGGGAGCCAGACCAGGTCGAAGCCGCGGGAGAGCGCGAACTCGCGGAGCGCCTCCTGCTGAACTGCGTCGAGCGGCGATCGCGAGACGAGAAGCGTGGCCGTGTTCCAGGAGCGGATCATGGCGAGGTGGAGGGCCGGCTCGTCGATCCCCGAGGTGCGCGAGGCCGCAACCGCCGTGGCGAACAGCTTGATCGCATCACGGGGAGGTGTCTTCAGCCAACGCGTGATGGACAGCACGCCGCCGTCGCTCAGCCGCTCCAGATACAGGGCTAGCGCCTCCACCGTGTAGAGATAGCTTTCGCTGAGGGCGTGGACGCCGGAGGCCGAGGCGTTATAGGCATCGAGCAGAGCGATCTGGATGACGTCGAAGCGGAGATCGGGATTCGCTTCCAGGTACCCTCTTCCCTCACCGGTCACCAGTTCCACGTCGGGCCGGCCATACAGGTCTCCCGCGAAGTCCCCGAGCCCCCGAATGATCCGTGGCACTCCCGGGTCGAGCTCGACAGCCGTGACCCTGAAAGCCCCATGAAGCAGCGCTCCAAGCACCTCCGTTCCGCCCCCGGCACCGACCACGAGCACGTCCGGCTCGCTCACGATCTGATAGGGAAGCGAGCTCGTCACGTAATCGAGAAAAGCGAATGGCTCCAGGGAACCGTCGAAGCTGTGAACGGGCGACACGCTCCCGCCGTCGTAGAACAGTGCCGCCTGTTCGGGGAACGGGCCGAGCCGTTCCATCGGATAGCCTGACACCTGGCCCGGCGTCTCCCGGATCAGCGACGAGCGAACGATGGTGAGTCGCGACAGAGGGGACTCCGACTCGACTGCGATCCGGGCGTCCGGGAGCCGGCGCGCGTAGGAGAGGCCCTTGTACTCGGAGAGGCGGACGGGGGCTGGGCCCCTCGAGGCCAGGAGTCCGGCCAGCGCGGCAGCCAGCACGAGGGCACTGCCGAGCCATTGTCGATCCAGGCCCGTGACCAGCACGAAAGCTCCCAATCCGACGAAGCCCAGCGCGTAGGGAATGCCCTCCGCAGGAAGCACAAAGAGCGCGCCCACTACTGCCAGGGCGCCGAGGCCGGAGCCGATCATGTTGGCGAAGTACACGCGCCCCACGTGTGCCGGGCGGAGGAGAAGCGCCAGCGCAACGCACCACGACACGAGGAAGAACGGGATGGAGAGTGTCAGATAGAGAAGCAGCAGCAGGGCCCATTGGGCTCGCGTGGTCGTCAACTGCAGGGTCTCGAACGGAATGGCCTGGCTGGCCTCGTAGCACGCGACCAGGGCGACCGGAAGCAGGAACGCCCCCACACGCAGGAGCGAGGCCTCGCGACCCCGAATGCGCTCGCCCAGGAGCCCGAGCACAGTCCCGCTTACGGCGAACCCGAGCAGGGCCATGCTGATGATCATGTATGCGAAGTGATGCCACTGCGCGATCGAGAACACACGAACCAGGGCGATCTCGAACGCGATGCCGACGGCGCCGATCAGGAGGATGGAGCCCTCGAGTCGACGCACGGAGCTCTGCCCTCTCACTCGCCGCCGGTGAGTGGGACGAACCGGACCATACCCATGTTCCACTGAATCACGGTTCCATCCGCCTGCTTCTCTACGAGCATCAGGGACTGTACCTGGAACGGCGCGCCGACCGGGATCACCATGCGGGCCCCCGGCTTGAGCTGCTGGATGAGCGGGGGCGGAATGTGACTGGCCGCCGCGGTCACCACTATCCCATCAAACGGCGGATGGTCGGGCCAGCCGTAGTACCCATCGCCGATCAGTGAGCGGACCCGCGTGTACCCGAGCTCGAGGAACCTGCGGCGAGCGGTTTCGCCCAGCGCCTGGATGATCTCGACCGTGTATACGCTGTCCGCAATCTCGGCGAGGACGGCGGCCTGGTATCCGGAACCCGTTCCGATCTCGAGCACTACATCGCCCGGGCGAACGCCAAGCAGCGCGGTCATGGCAGCCACGATGTATGGCTGCGAGATAGTCTGCCCATGTCCGATAGGAAGGGGACGGTCGGCGTAGGCCCGCCCGACATCGCCCGGTCGGACGAACACGTGGCGGGGCACGGTGCGCATCGATCTCAGGACCGCGGTATCGGTGACCGGCTCGCGCCCTCCGAGAGCCGACTCGATCTGGCGGCTGACCATGGCATTCCGCGCTTCCGCGTAGGCGTCCGGCTCCTGATGAGGCAGGACGGCCGCGACGGCAGCTGCCGCGGTGACGCAAAGCAGGATCCGCATGTGTGGTCCGGGCGGCTTACGTCTTGGAGTGCGTCTTTGCGAAGAACCCGCTCAGGAGCTGGTGCGTATGCGTACTCCCGCACTCGGGGCACTTCGGCTCCTTCTTGATCTTCTCGTGTTCCGAGATGAGCTGGCTGACCGTGAAGGTCGCCCTGCACTCTTCGCACTGGTACTCGTAGAAGGCCATGGCTACGCCTCCATCCAGGTTGGGGCGAGCTCGGCGGTGGGGGATCGATCCGACTCGCCCGAGGGCTTCCACTCTAATCTACCTCCGCTCGACGACCCGCGCCGTATGGGCCACACCATCCGGTCGGTACCCGGCCGGCAGGTAGCCTACGACGGCCCCGGACTCCAGTTCGATGACGGCTACCCGATCCTCCTGGCTCAGTGCCTGGAACGCATACTTGCCGTCGGCCGAGAAAACGATGCTCTGGGGCCCGGCGTCGGGGAATGACACCCGCGCCCTCTCCGTGCGGCTCTCGACGTCCACGATCCGGAGCTCATTCCCGCGCAGGTCCGGTAGGAGTGCCGTCTTGCCGTCCTCGCTGAACACGATCCGGTAGGGCCAGCCGAAGCCTTCGAGCGCCTGCGCGACCTCGCCGCTCTCCGTGTCCACGACGGAGACGACCCCAAGGTCGTTGCTTCCCACCCAGACTTCCGAGCCGTCGGGTGTCACGCCGACTGCTTCCGGCGTCACGGGGACCTGGAACTTCCTCACCGTGGCGCCGCGCGCCACCTCGATCTCGGTGACCGTCGCGTCCCGGATGTCGCTCGTGTAGATGAGATCGGCGCTGCCCGGCACCGCCAGCATGTGTGACACGTCCCCCTCGGTCGGAAGCTCGGAAACGATTGCGCCGGTTTCGACGTTCACCAGCACCACGTGACGGCTCTGCTCCGTCGTCACGGCCACCACTTCGTCGCCCGGCATGAAAGCGATGCCGTGAGGACGGCGGTGCTCCCCGAGGTCGATCGTGCGCTCCACGGCCAGCCCCGGGACGTCGACCACCGTGAGCGTGTTGCCTCCGTTTCGTGCTCCGTAGTCGGTCACGACCGCCACGCTGCCATCAGACGAGACCACCACCTCGTGTGGTCCTTCGCCGGTGGGGAGTGTCTTCAGGACCTGGCCGGTGCTGACGTCGACGATGCTGGCCGAGGCCGCACCCTTGTTCACCACGATCAGCGTTCCGCCCACTTCGGGGGCCT
>CAYWLF010000222.1:0-4861 GCA_964458875.1 uncultured Gemmatimonadota bacterium | reverse complement strand
GAGGAGTGGGGCACCGAGACGATGATCCACCACATCGTGGACTCCGAGAGTCTCGAGATCGGCCCGGCTACGATCAGCCTCGCGCCTCTCAAGATCCCCCCGGTCCACGTGGGTCGGTTCGAGATCGATCTGTCTCCGACGAAGCACGTCATCTTCCTGATGCTGGCCAGCCTCCTGACGATCCTCACGGTGGGCCTGGCAGCGAGACGGGCCAACCGTACCGACTCGGGTCGAGAGGCACCGCGCGGGATACTCAATTTCTTCGAGGCCTTCTACCTGTACCTGCGGGACGACGTGGCCCTGGCCAACATCGGCCACGGCGGAGAGAAATTCGTGCCCTACGTGGTGACGCTGTTCTTCTTCATCCTGTACGCGAACCTCCTCGGCCTCATTCCGCAGGGAGCCTCGGCGACGGGCAACATCTCGGTCACCGCGGCTCTTGCCGTCATCTCGCTGATCGTGGTCGAGGTGGCCGGCTACAAGGCCCTGGGCCCGAAGGGGTACTTGGGAACGATTTTCTATGTCCCCAAGGGCATTCCCAAGGTGATGCAGGTCGTGATGCTGATCATCATGACGCCGGTGGAGCTCATCGGTAAGCTCGCAAAGCCCTTCGCCCTGGCCGTGCGACTCTTCGCCAACATGACGGCCGGCCACTTCGTGCTGCTGTCGCTTCTGGGCCTGATCATCGTCTACGGAGGGTTGTCGGCGACCGGCGCCGCTGCGATAACCGGTTCGCTGGCCCTCGGACTGTTCGTGATGTTCCTGGAGATCTTCGTGGGATTTCTCCAGGCGTATATCTTCACCGCGCTCACAGCGGTGTTCATCGGCCTGATCCGGCACGCGCACTGAGCCGGCGGCCTGCGGTTGCTGACAACAGGGATCCGGAAGGCTAACCCGGAAATTCAAGGAGACCCTTGATGTTCAACATGCTCGCTCTTCTACAGGACACGGCCGGCGTATCCGGCGACGTGGGCGCTGGTCTGGCAATCATCGGCGCGGCCGGTGTGGTCATCGGCGCCGGAATCGGGATCGGTCGGATCGGCGGCCAGATGGCTGATGCCATGGCCAGGCAGCCCGAGGCCGCGGCCCAGATTCAGACAGGTGCGATCATCCTCGCGGCCCTGATCGAGGGCGCGGCTCTGTTCGCGCTCGTGATCGCCGGCTTCATCAAGTAAGACCCTCCGCACCCGTCGTCGGCATCGGGCCGGCGACGGGTCAGCGGGATCAAAGAAGCAGGACACGGATGAGAATCTGGCGAATGGCAGGGCCGATGGCGCTGCTTCTCGTAGCACCGGCACCGCTGTGGGCTGCTGAGGGAGGCGTGTTGTCGATCAACGCCGGCCTCACGATCTGGACGTGGGTGCTGTTTCTGCTCACGCTGGGGGTCCTCTCGTGGAAGGCCTTTCCGGCGATCGCGAAGGGGCTCGAGACGAGGCAGGCAGGCATCCAGGCGGCCATCGACTCCGCGCGGGAAGATCGTGACGAAGCGCGTCGGCTGCTCGATGAGCACCAGAGGCAGCTCGATCAGGCCCGGCGGGAGTCCAAGGACATCCTTCAGCAGGGGCGGGAAGCGGGCGAGCGACTGCGCGAGGAGATCCTGGCGCAGACCCGGAAGGACAACGAGGAGATGCTCGACAGGGCCCGCAGGGACCTGGCGCGAGAGAAGGACGATCTGCTCGAGTCCGTCAGGCGCGAAGCCGTGGACGTAGCGCTGAAGGCCGCCGAGAAGCTGGTGCGCGAGAATCTGGACGACGATACGAACCGCCGCCTGGTGCGCGATTACATAGCGGAGATGGAATGAGCCGCATGGCGGTCGCCCGCAACTACGCGGACACGCTGCTGGCCCTGGCCGACCGCACGGACGACGCGGAAGCGTGGCTCGGGTACGCCGACGAGATCGCCGCTCTGTACAGGGGAGTGCCCTCGTTCAGGGCCTTCCTGGAGACGCCGCGCGTTTCCCTGGCCGACAAGCGGGACGTGATCCGGAACGTCTTCGACGACCGGTATCCGGAAGCGTTCGTGCGCTTTCTCCTGGTGGTGCTGGAGAAGCGCCGGCAGTCGCTGTTTCCGGAGATCGAAATCGCCGCTCGGGAGATGCTGAACGAGCGCACGGGACGGGTGCGCGCTGCCGTGACCATGACGGTCGATCCGGACCCTGAGCTTCGGGCCGAGATCGAGACGGCTCTTAGCAGGGTCCTGGGCCGCGAAGTGGCCGCCGACTTCGGGCGCGACTCGCGCCTTGTCGGTGGAATGATCGTGCGAGTGAAGGACCGCGTCATGGATGGATCGGTGCGGCGACAGCTGCAGTTGATGCGCCGGGCGCTCATCGAAGACCGCGGATCAGCCGGACCCACCGGCTGATTTCATAGACTCAAGGACTGGATAGGAAATGCCCACGTCAGACGCAACGCTCCGCGCGGGCGAGATGAAGAAGGCGCTCCTCGAGCAGATTGACCATTACGAGGAAGACTTGAAGCTCGAGGAAGTCGGAGAAGTTCTCGAGGTGAAGGACGGTGTGGCCCGCATCTGGGGTCTCTCCTCCGCCGTGGCGAACGAGATGCTCGAAATCGAGTCCTCCGAGACCGGTGAACTGATCACCGCGCTGGCGCTGAACCTCGAAGAGGACAACATCGGCGCCGTGGTGATGGGCGACTACCTGCAGCTCAAGGAAGGCGACTCCGTCCGGCGGTCGGGCCGCGTGCTCGAGGTACCGGTGGGTCCCGACTTCCTGGGCCGTGTGGTCAACCCGCTGGGAGAGCCCCGTGACGGAAAGGGCGCGATCAAGTCCGTCGGGACGATGAAGGTCGATCGCAAGGCACCGGGCATCGTGTATCGGCAGCCCGTCAAAGAGCCGCTGCAGACCGGCATCAAGGCGATCGACTCCATGATCCCGATTGGCCGGGGTCAGCGGGAGCTGATCATCGGCGACCGGCGTACCGGCAAGACCGCCATCGCGATCGACACGATCATCAACCAGCGCGGCGGAGACGTGGTGTGCGTGTACGTCGCGATCGGCCAGAAGGCATCGACAGTGGCGTCCGTGGTAGATCGCCTGGAGCAGGAGGGCGCCATGGACTACACGATCATCGTGGCGGCGAACGCGTCCGACCCGGCGACCCTGCAATACATCGCCCCATACGGAGGCTGTGCGCTCGCCGAGTACTTCATGTACAAGGAAGGTCGCCACACGCTCGTGATTTATGACGACCTGTCCAAGCAGGCCGATGCGTACCGGGAGGTTTCCCTGATTCTCCGGCGGCCGCCGGGCCGGGAGGCATTCCCGGGCGACGTGTTCTACCTGCACAGCCGGCTCCTGGAGCGGGCCGCCAAGGTCAGCGAGGATTCCAAGGTCATCGAGGCTCACCCCGATATCGAGAAGCCGGGTGGATCGCTCACGGCGCTTCCGATCATCCAGACGCAGGCCGGTGACGTCTCGGCCTACATCCCGACGAACGTGATCTCGATCACCGACGGCCAGATCTTCCTCGAGAGCGATCTCTTCTACTCGGGCGTGCGACCGGCCGTGAACGCCGGGATCTCGGTGTCCCGGGTCGGTGGCTCGGCCCAGATCAAGGCGATGAAGAAGGTGGCGGGAAGCCTGCGGCTCGATCTCGCACAGTACCGGGAACTGGAGGCGTTCGCCCAGTTCGGGTCCGACCTCGATGCGGCGACACAGCGCCAGTTGGCGCGAGGCGAGCGCACCGTCGAAATCCTCAAGCAGGGTCAGTACCGGCCGCTGCCGGTCGAAGAACAGGTGATGGCGATCTTCGCCGGGACCCAGGGTTACCTGGACGATCTCGCGGCGTCCAAGATCGGTGCCTGGGAGGCGAGCTTCTACGAGTACATGCGATCCGCCCACCCGGAAATCGGCGCCGCGATTCGCGACGAAAAGGTGATCAGCGACGAGACGGAGGGAAAGCTCCGGGAGGCGATCGAAGCGCACAACAGGCTTTTCCGCACTTCGTCGGCGGAAGATGTGGCCGCGCAGGCGGCTGGCTGAGTCTGGCGAACCCCACGTACTCGAACGAGTGAACGGATAGATGGCGAAGGCGAGGGACATAGGAAGGCGGATGCGTTCCGTCCAGAGCACGCGCAAGATCACGCGCACCATGGAGATGGTCGCGACGTCGAAGCTGCGTCGCGCTCAGACGCGGGTGCGGGAGGCGCGGCCGTTCGCGGAGCGTCTCACCTCTGTGGTCGAGAACATGGTGACCCCCGAGTTGACCGAGCTCGAGCCGGTGCTCAGGCAACCGGACCGCATCCGACGCGCCGCCGTGATCCTCGTCACCAGCAACCGGGGATTGTGTGGGGCCTTCAACGTCAACCTCATTCGCAAGGCACGTGAGCTTCTTGCGGAGCTGAAGGCGTCGGACGTCGGGACCGAGTTCCATGTGATCGGCAAGAAGGGGATCAGCTACTTCCGGTTCCGAAACGTGGAACTGGCGACCGCCCGGACGGATATCAGCGATAGCCCCACGCCAGACGACGCCCGAGGCCTGATCGATCCACTCGCGGCCCGTTTCGTCAGCGGGGATCTCGACGCGGTGTATGTCGTTCACGCCGAGTTCCGGAGTGTGATGAGCACGCCGCCGATTACCCGGCGACTCCTCCCGGTCTACGTGCCCCAGGAGCGACCGACTCGGGAGCCCTACTACATACTCGATCCGTCGGCCGATGTGATTCTCGCTCAACTGCTGCCCCTCCACCTCCTGAGCTCGACCTACCGGGCGCTGGTGGAAAACGCGGCGGCCGAGCAGGGAGCGCGTCGCACCGCGATGAAGAGTGCGACAGACAACGCGGACGATTTCCTCACGACTCTCCGCAGGCAGTTCAACCGTGCCCGGCAGCAGGAGATCACCAG
>CAYWLF010000221.1:0-4875 GCA_964458875.1 uncultured Gemmatimonadota bacterium | reverse complement strand
AGGCCGGAGCCGTGTGCGTGGCGGACGAAGTGCAGGTGGGCTTCGGCCGGGTGGGCACCCACTGGTGGGCTTACGAAACCCAGGGCGCCGTGCCGGATATCGTGACGGTCGGGAAACCGATCGGAAACGGCCACCCGATGGGAGCCGTGATCACCACCCGGGAAGTCGCGGACGCGTTCGACAACGGGCTGGAGTACTTCAACACGTTCGGCGGCAATCCGGTGTCATGCGCGATCGGTCTCGCGGTGCTCGACGTCATCGAGGAAGAGGGACTTCGCGCGCATGCGCTGCAGGTCGGAGCCAGATTGAGGGAGGGACTGGCGGAGCTTGCCGACCGACACGAACTGGTGGGCGACGTCAGGGGCCTCGGCCTGTTCATCGGCGTGGAGTTGGTTCGCGACCGCGACTCGCTGGAGCCGGCGACGGAAGAGGCCAGCGACGCAGTCAACCAGATGCGAGAGCGCGGAATCCTGCTCAGTACGGACGGCCCGTTTGAGAACGTGATCAAGATCAAGCCGCCGCTCGTCTTCTCGCACGAAGACGCGGGCCGGGTGATCGGAGAACTGGACGCGGTGCTCTCGGGGGTCCCCCTCCGCGCCGTCTGATGTACTTTGAGGGTACGATCTTACGAAACGACAACCCCGCGAGGGGAGGAGTCCAAATGTTTGAGGCCAGCACATACATCGAGCGTCGGCGGGGCCTCCGGGAGCGAGTGGGGTCCGGACTGATCCTGTTACTGGGCAACGACCCTGCGCCCATGAACTACCCGGACAATACGTATCACTTCAAGCAGGACAGCTCCTTTCTCTACTATTTCGGGCTCGACCAGGCGGGCCTGGCGGCGGTGATCGACGCGGATTCGGGAGATGAGATCGTGTTCGGGCACGAACCGACCGTGGACGAAATCGTGTGGACCGGTCCGCTGCCGACGATGGCCGAGGAGTGCGCGCACGTCGGGGTGAGCCGCCACGAAGAACCGGAGGAATTGGGCGAGATGCTGCGGGCGGCCAGGGACGCGGGCCGGACGATCCACTTTCTTCCGCAGTATCGGGCCTGGAACCGGATCAAGCTTGCCCGGATGCTGACGATCCCGGGCCTCTCGACCGACGATCACGTCTCGCGGCCCCTGCTCGAGGCCGTGGTGGACCAGCGTCTGTACAAGTCCGACGAAGAAGTGGCGGAAATCGAGATCGCCATCGACATCAGCTACGATATGCACACCCTGGCGATGCACATGGTGCACCCGGGGATGGTCGAGCGCGAGGTGGCCGGAGCGGTCGAGGGGGTCGTGCTCTCGCGCGGCGGCCTGACGTCCTTCCCGATCATCTTCTCGGTGCGTGGAGAGGTCCTGCACAACCACGGGTATGAGAACGTGATGAAGGATGGCCAGCTGGCGGTGCACGACTCAGGAGCCACCTCGCCGTTGGGCTACGCGTCGGACATCACGCGAACGATGCCGGTGAACGGCCGTTTCGACGCTCGCCAGAGAGAGATCTACGACATCGTGCTCGGTGCCCTGACGACGTCCACCGCCGCCATGCGACCCGGGATTTCGTTCCGGGATGTCCACTTCATCGCGTGCCGTGAGATCGCGTCGGGGTTGAAAGACCTGGGGATCATGAAGGGGGACGTGGACGAGGCCGTGGCCGCCGGTGCCCACGCCATCTGCATGCCGCATGGCCTCGGTCACATGATGGGTCTCGACGTGCATGACATGGAAGGTCTCGACGAGAACCTGGTCGGCTACGGGAAGGAGTTCGAGCGCAGCAAGCAGTTCGGGACCGCGTACCTGCGGACGGCCCGGACCCTGGAGCCCGGTTTCGTCCTCACGGTCGAGCCGGGGTGCTACTTCATCCCCGAGCTCATCGACCAGTGGCGGGCCGAGGGCACGAACGCCGAATATCTGGACTTCGATCGACTCGATTCCTACAAGGGCTTCGGCGGCGTGCGGATTGAGGACGACGTGCTGGTAACGGCTGATGGACACCGGGTGTTGGGCCGCCACATACCGAAGACGGCGGACGAGGTCGAGGGCGAGATGGGGGCCACCGTTTGAAGTTGCCCGACGCACCGGAGATCGATCCGTTCGATCTCGCGACCCGGCTGGAGGCAGGTGAGCCGATTCGGGTCCTGGACGTGAGGGCCCCGCAGCGACTGGCCGCCGGTCGGGTGGACCCGGTCCCGGCGGACCGATTCCACAACGTCAGGGGCTCGGAGTTCGTGCAACTGTCCGATCCGGCATCGGCGATCGGGCTCGATCCCGCGGATCCGGTGGCCGTGGTGTGCGGTCACGGCAACGACAGTCGGGTGATCGCGGCCCTACTCGGGGCGCGGGGGTACGAAGCGTGGTCCCTGAGGGGTGGGGTGACCGCCTGGATGCGCATGGTGATCCCGCGTGAGCTGGCGCCCCCGACCGGTTTCGATCGCCTGGTCCAGTTCGACCGGATCGGGAAGGGCGCCCTCGGCTACCTGCTGGTGGCCGGAGATGAAGCGCTGGCCATCGACCCGCCGCGCGAGTGGGCCCCGTGGGGTGAACCGGCGTCTGACTCGGGCGCTCGCATCGTGGCCGTGGCGGATACGCACGTGCACGCCGACTACATCAGCGGTGCCCCGGACATGGCCCGCGACCTGGGCGTTCCGTACTACCTGCACCCGGCCGACAACGTATGGCCGTACGACGAGACACCGGGACGGCTCGAGTTCGTCCCGCTGACTGACGGGACGGAGCTCTCGATCGGCGGCCGGAAGGTGGTCCCGTACCACACGCCCGGCCACACCGAGGGCAGCACCACGTTCGTCGCCGGCGATCTGCAAACCGCCGCCGCCGCGTTCACAGGCGACTTCCTGTTCGTTGATTCGATCGGCCGCCCGGACCTGGCCGGCCGGATGGACGCGTGGGTGGGAGACCTGTGGAACAGCCTGGAGGGAGCCCGCAATGCCTGGGGGCCGGACGTGCGGCTTCTTCCGGCTCACTACGCGGGGGCGAGGGAGAGGAACGCGGACCGCACGGTGGACCGGACGTTCGGCGAAGCCCGGGCGACGAACGCGACGCTGCAGATTGAAGATGAAGCCGAATTTCGGACCTGGGTCGAATCACACGTTTCGAAGCCCCCCGAGGCCTATCCGCATATCAAAGCGATCAACGTCGGACTGGCGTCCGTCACTCCACAGCAGGCCGATGTACTCGAGGCCGGCAAGAACGAATGCGCCGTGGGTTGACCACACATCGTCTCGTCGCACTCCCCAACGTGTCCAAAACGCGTATACTGTAGTCACCGGCGACGCGGTCGCCGACCGAATATTGCCCCGGTTCGCCGCCTATCCGCACAGCGGAGCGAAAGCGCCCCACGCAGGAGCGCCCTAGCGGAGATGCCCAGATGGTGTGCCGGAGCTGGGGGCGGGACGCAAGGACCGCCCCTTTTTTTGTCCAGTTCCGTCTCCTTTTCCTTCCCTGAAGTCCCCCTGGTCGGGCCTCTCCGCCGTGTTGCTCTCACGCCACGCAGACCCTCGCACGTCCTTGTAAGTGCTTTCGTTATATAACGTTGAATTTCGGTACGGTGATTGCTTCTCCAGGGGGCATAACCGTCCCGCGACGCGCGGGACGCAAACTGATGACCGAGGCGATCGTATGGCTTATACACGTGACGCGAGAACACCCGAAGAGATGCTGCAGAACGCGGCTGAGATCGAGAGGGCGACTCACCACGTGGCCCTGTTCCTGGACATGCCGGACGACCACGTCCGGGAGAATCCAGGTCCGACGCTCATCGCGGCCCTGTCTCTGATGCCCGAGCGGCAGCCACTGCGTCGTGGGAAAGACCAGGCCGTTCTCTATGCCATGCGAATCCTGGCGCGCGAGTTGCCCGCCACACACCCGCGGAAGAACCACATCATGATGCGCCTCAGCGTTGCCTCGCGGCAGGCTTCGCACGAATTCTGGCCGACGGACGCCTGGGACGAAGAGCGACGAGGCTGATCCCACCACCCTCCGCCGGCTCTTCGGGCGACCGGGAGCCGGCGGGCGACGTTCCCGCCCCTATCCGAACCGACTGAACAGATACACGACGGCGAAACCGCTCAGCACCGCGAGACCGAGCCAGGCCAGTGCCACGAGCGCCCGTCCGGGCTGCAGCTCGCGCGGGACGGAATCGGAGGTCACGGCGCGGAGATTGAGATATCCGAGCGCGGGGGCGGTGATGAACGACACGATGGTGGCGAAGTCCACCATGGCCGTGAGTGACCCCGGGAAGGCTGCCAGGACCAGGACTGTGAGTCCGCCCATGATCGCGATCGCGCCCCAATAAGCTCGTCCGGTTCCGGCATACGCCGACGTACCTTCCGGTTCCACGAACGCGACTCGCAGGCCCCGGTCGATCGCCCTCGGGAATCCATCGATTACGGTGAGCGTGGTGGAGAACATCGTGGTCAGCACGGCCGTGAACACGATCGGTCGCGTCCAGCCGCCCAGAGTCCGGGTGAACAGATCGATCACCTGCGCCGAGAACTGCGTGCCCCGCGCGCTGAATGCCTCTCCCGAGCCGTACATGAGTGCGGCCCCGAGTGCCAGAAAGGCGAAGGCCAACACGCCCGTCGCTGCGTAGCCGATTCGGAAGTCGAGCAGGACAGCCTGCGGGCTGGCTCTCTCGCCCGTGCTGCGGTCCTTGGCCAGGGTCCACAGGGAACTCCACACCGAGATATCGATGGCCGAAGGCATCCAGCCCATGAGCGCCAGCACGAAAGCCAGGGGCACGGCCCCCGTGACGACGCTCCGGGGCCAGAGCGCCAGGGAAGAGAAGTCCGCGGTAGGAAGGGTAATGGCCGCCGCGGCCAGGGTGGAGACGGCGAGCAGGGCCATCACCAGCTTGATCACCCGGT